>DASYCL010000277.1:0-8130 GCA_036500245.1 Polyangiaceae bacterium
GAGCTCCAAACAGCGGGGTAACGAAGTGCACGCTCGCGCGCGAAGTCGGAATCGTGAGCACTTCGATGCTGAGCCCGCTCGTGTTCAGCGGTTTCGTTTCGCGCGCGCTCGGCAGCGCTGCGCTCGCTGGGGGTGCCTGCGCTGAGACCCCTTTTGGCGCCGCGGCTCCGCCGCCACAAGCACTCACCGCGACGAAGACCACACCGAACCACCGCACACTGCAACGTTAACCCGAGTGGGCGCGTCGCTCAATCGCGGCAAACCGCGCGGATCGGCAGAGAGAGCCGTGCTCGCTCGCCAGCCCGGGCGCGATCTGCTACGCGGTGTGTTCCCCGATGAGCTACCTGGTCTTGGCCCGCAAATGGCGGCCGATGCGGTTCGAGGATCTGGTCGGACAGGACCATGTCTCGCGCACGCTCGGCAACGCGATCGACGCCGGCCGAGTCGCACATGCGTTTTTGTTCACTGGCGTGCGCGGCGTCGGCAAAACGACGAGCGCGCGTATTTTGGCCAAGGCGCTGTGCTGCCTCGGCGATCCCGCAACCACGCCGCCCGGCACCGACCCCGGGCCGACGATTCAGCCGTGCCTCAAATGCGCCGCCTGCCTCGAGATCGCGCAGGGCACGGACGTGGACGTGCGCGAGATCGACGGCGCGAGCTACAACGGCGTCGACGAAGTGAGAAAATTGCAGGATTCCCTGCCCTATCGCCCGGCGCGCGACCGCTTCAAAATCTTCATCATCGACGAAGTGCACATGCTCTCGCAGAACGCCTGGAACGCGTTCTTGAAGACGCTCGAAGAGCCGCCGCCACACGTCAAATTCATTTTCGCGACCACCGAAGTGCACAAGGTCCCGATCACGATCTTGAGCCGCGTGCAGCGCTTCGACTTCAAGCTGATCCCGACCCAGACGATCGCCGCGCGTTTACGTTACGTGCTCGAACAAGAAAAACTCCAAAGCGACGAAGCCGCGCTCGGCATCATCGCTCGCGAAGCCGCCGGCAGCATGCGGGATGCGATGAGCTTGCTCGATCAAGTGATCGCCTGGGGCGGCGATAAATTGACGGGCGAAGACGTCGCGCGCGTGCTCGGCGTGGCGAGCCGCAAGGTTTTGTACGACATCGCCGGCGCGCTCGTGCAAGGTGACGCCGAACGAGTGCTCGCGATCATCGCCGAGCTCGCGAACCAGGGTTACGACACCGCGCACGTCGCGCGCGATCTGCTCGCGCTGCTCCGCGACGTGGTCGTGGCCAAAGTTTGCAAAGAGCCGGGATCCTTGTTGGATCTGGCCGACGAAGAAGCGCGCGACGTGACCGCACTCGCCGGCATGTCCGATCAAGACGACTTGATTCGACTGCACCAAGGCTTTTCGCAAGGCTTCGACGACGTGGTGAGGAGCGGACAGCCGCGCTCGGCGCTCGAAATGCTGCTCGTACGCCTGTCGCGCCGGCCGCCGCTCTTACCGATCGACGAGCTCGTGCGCAGGCTCGCTGCGCTCGAACAACGACTCGGCACGCCGCGCGGACCGCAGCCGTCAGGCGCGCCGCCGCGCGGCAATGGGCCGGGACCGGGACGGCCCGCGCCGACGCCGGATTTCGGCGCGCGCGGCACCGAAGCGCGGCCGCGCGAACCGCGCGCGGAAAGCCCGCGCAGCGAGTCCGCCACGGACAGCCACAAGGAGCCTCCACCACGCGAGCTGCACGGCCGCGAGCCCGCGCGCGAATTCGCCGTGCGCGCGGCGACCACAGATCAAGCAACGGAGTTTCCGTTGCGCAGCGTGCGCGCCGACTCCGCGCTGCGTGATTTCGCAGAGCCGGTGTCGGCACGACGCGATCCGCCGCCGCGGGATGCTTCGATTCGCCGCGCAGCACCGGCGCGCGTGCTCGAACCCGAACCCGACTCCGAGTTTGCGATTCCCGATTTCGTCGATCAGCCCGATGCCGGGAAGAAACCGCTCTTGCGCGCGGCCCCAACTTTGCCGAAAGAGCCACAAGAGGAGCCAAAAGCCCAAGACTTGGCGGCATTTCGCGCCATTTCGGATCGCGTGAACGAGCGCCGCGCCGAGCTCGCCGCGTTCTTCGCGCACGCCGCGATTTTGGAGATCGTGCCGGGCGAGCTCAAGCTCGGTTTCGAACCCGGCGGCATGTTCGGGCACGGCTTCGACGACAAGGAAGCTCAGGAATTGCTCAATGCGGTGGCAAGCGAGCACTTCGGTGCACCGACGACGGTCAGCTTCGAGTTCGACTCGACGCGCGCCAAAACCATCAAGACCCTAGCCACGATCGACAGCGAGCTCCGCGAGCAAAAGCAACGCGAAGCGATCGCGCAAGCCAAAAAACATCGCGGCATCACCGACGCGATCGAAGTTCTCGGCGGGCGACTGAAGGATTTGAAGCTTGGCCGTTTGGCGAACTGAACCATGCTCCCCGACCGTCTCAATCGACTGATTGATTTGCTCGCGCGCTTGCCCGGAGTCGGCGAAAAAACGGCCGCGCGATTTGCGCTGTACTTCGCGACCGAAAGCCAAGAATACGCGCGCGAGCTCGGCCTTTCGCTGGCCGAGCTCGGCCAAACCGTGCGCCGCTGCGAGCGCTGCAACAACATCGCCGAAGTCGACGAAAACGGCCGCGCGCTCTGCCCGGTATGCCGGGATTCGCGGCGGGACTCGAATTTACTCTGCATCGTGGCGCGGGTGCAGGATCTGCTCGCGATCGAAAAGAGCGCGGCCATGCGCGGCCGTTACTTCGTGCTCGGCCGCTTGCTCTCGCCGCTCGACGGCATCGGGCCGGACGAATTGCCGCTCAGCGAACTATTCAAGATGATCGAGGAAGATGGCGTCAAAGAAGTGATCTTGGCCACCCCGCCCTCGGTCGACGGCGAAGCGACCGCGCTCCTCCTCGCGCGCGAGCTGGCCGGCCTCGGGCTCAATGTCTCGCGCATTGCGAGCGGCGTGCCGCACGGCGGCGATCTCGAATTCGCTGATCAAATCACGCTCGGCCGCGCCATCGACGGGCGCCGCGCGATGCGCTCGTAAACCGCAAATTGCCGGGCGATTTGCCGCGTTTTGCCTGTTGATTTGACGCACGAATCTAGCCACGATGCGCTCGGTTTTCATGACCGAGCCGAAGCAAGTCATTTTATCGCTCGA
This sequence comes from Polyangiaceae bacterium, assembly GCA_036500245.1. Lineage (GTDB taxonomy): Bacteria > Myxococcota_A > Polyangia > Polyangiales > Polyangiaceae > PMG-095. Next base: position 3,150 of record DASYCL010000277.1, read on the forward strand.
CGCGCCGAAGCCGCTTTCGGTTTATTCGCAAGCCATTCAAAGCGGCTCGCTTCTCTTTTTGGCCGGTCAAATCCCGCTCGATCCGATCTCCGGTCAGCTCGTGAGTGGCAGCATCGCCGACGAGACCGAGTGCATCATGCGCAACATGAGCGCCGTGTTGAGCGCGGCCGGCGCATCGCTCGAGAACATCGTGAAGACCACGGTGTACCTCACGAACATGGCGGACTTCGCCGAGTTCAACGCAGCTTATGGCCGTCACTTTCCGAGCGCGCCACCCGCGCGCACCACGGTCGCGGTCGCGGCGCTGCCGCGAGGCGTACGGATCGAAATCGACGCGATCGCCGCCGTCGCCTGAGCGCGCATTCGACACAATTTTCAGCGGGCGGAGAGCCCGAAGTTCATCTTTTGGAGACGTCATGACCGAGAAGCAAGTGAGTAAATCGAGCCCAGAGTTCGCCGCGGCCGATCTTTCGGCGAGCGCCGATTCCGCCCTTTCCGCGCTGAAGCGCGCCGGCGACCGCGCGAGCGCGCTGGTCGATGCGTGGCTGAAAGCCGGCAACGCCGCGGCCATCAACGCGGCCGCCGAGCGCGCCGAGGGCCCTGCGCGCAAAGCCGCGCGGCGCGGCTTGAACGTGCTCAAAGCGCGCGGCGTGAGCATCCCGACCGAGCGCCGTGTCACGAGCCTAAGCGGCGAAAAATCGCCGGAAATCGAGGAGGCATTGCTGCTCGCGCCGGACAGCTCGGGCAGCGTCTGCATGGCGATCACGTCGCGCTCGGCGACGAGCCGCGCGCACAGCGCGTTCGTGTTCTTGCACGACGACTTCGGCGTGCATCGCGTGAACGTCGGAGAATTGAGCCAAACGCAGTTGAAAGACGCACTCGCGCGCGCGCTGCCCGGCGCCGACTATCGCCCGGTGAAAGTGCCGGTGGCTTGGGCGCGTGCGCGCATTGCTGCCGCGCGCAAGACCCACGCCTCGCGCGGTCTGCCCGAGCCGCTCGGCTTCTCGAGCGCAGCATCGCTGCTCGACCCAGCGCCGAGCGAGCCGCAAGAGCATCCGTTCGACGCCGAGGGCCTCGAGCTCAGCGACGAAGACGCGCAGGATTTGGCAAAGAACTCGCAATCGCTCCACATGCTGCCCGAATTCCGCGGTTGGTTTCCGCCGAAGCCAGTGGTCGACGAAATGTTGATGAAGGTCGGCGAAGGACTCACGCCGGGTACGGAACCCCCGCCGGAAGAGCTGCAAAAGAAACTCGAAGCCGAAGTGGTCGCGGCGACCGATCGCTATTTCACGCCCGAACGCCGCGAGCAGCTCGTGCGCATGATGAAAGACAGCGCGCTCAGCGTGCTCGCGCGCGAAGGCGAAGTGCGCGCGCTCGACGTCGTGGCCACGATGAAGAAGATTCAAAGCGCGGGGCTGATCACCGATCCGCCGCACGAAATCGGCTTTTTGCGCGCCTTCTTCGACAAAGCGATCAGCGCGATTGCGTATCAAGAAGGCGGCCGCTTGCGCATCCCGATGCGCGCCGCGGCTCCGGCCGAAGCGAGCAACGCTTAGCCCGACGCCGCCTAGCCCGCGACCGAAGCACGAAATCGAGCCAGCAATTCGCGCGCGATCGGGCCGGGCGCGCCCGATGCTACCGTTCTGCCATCGATGTTCACGACCGGCACGACCTCGCGAATGCTCGACGTAATGAAGACTTCGTCGGCACGAGAGAGCTCGGCTTTCGAAAACACGCGTTCTTCGACAGCGATGCCGAGCTCGGATGCGCGCGCGAGCTCGAGCACGCGCCCGCGGGTGATTCCCGGCAAAATCGCGGCGGAAACCGGCGCGGTCACGAGCACGCCGGCAATCACGGCGAACAAATTCGAAGTCGAACCTTCGAGGATCGAGCCGTGCGCGTCTTCGACCAATGCCTCGCTCGCGCCGGCCACGCGCGCTTTTTGCAACGCGAGCACGGCCGACAAATAGTTGCCCAGCTTGGCGCTCGACACGCCGGCTTCGTCGCCCGCGCGCTCGATGCGCAGCGTGATCGCGGAGATGCCTCGTTCGTGGAGCTCAGCCGGCGGCAATTTCAGATCGCTCACCAGCACGATCCGACGCGGGCCTTCGCTCAAACTCGTGTCGAGCCCGAATGACGTCGCGCTACCGCGCGTGACGATCAAGCGCAGGTAAACCTCGCGCGAACCGTGCGCGCGAACCGCGGCGAGGATTTCGTCGCGCAGGCCCGAAAGCGAAATCGGTAGCGCGATCAGCACGCGCTCGACGCTCCGCGCAACTCGCGCGAGGTGTGCGTCTAAAAAGTGCAATTTGCCGTGATGCGTGCGGAGCGCTTCGAACACCGAATCGCCGTACAAAAAACCGCGATCGAACACGCTGACCAGCGCGCGTTCCGGCGGCACGAGCTCGCCGTCGATCATCACCGTGGTTTGCATGGCACCTGGTCAGCCCGAAGTAGCGGCTAAGCTTTCTTCGTGCTCGCGTTCTTCACGTTCGCGTTCTTCGCGCTAGCGCGCACTTCGACGATTTCGCTGCCGCCAGCCCAAACCAACTCCACGTCGACGTCGAGATTGCCGCTGATTTCGACGCTCGGTTTGTCGAGCACGGTCGCGCGCGGCGCGAGCTTCAAATTGAACAATCCAGTCTGCCCGAACGGGTAGCGCTCGACGCTGAACCCTTCGATGCCGCGGATGTGCCAAGTGAGCTTGTTGTGTAAAAACTCCGGGCGCAGCCCAAAGATGAACTCGAACAAGACGGCGATCGGCGTGATCCCGGTCCAGCCCACGAAATCTTTGCGCCCGCGGCCTTCGCCCTCGTGATCCGGCGCGTGGTGCTCCCAGACCGAGCCCGTCTCTTCGAACGACTCGACCATGTTGTCGTGGTGATTCTTGGCGATTTCGTAGGCTAGATCTTCGTAGCCGCGCGCTGCGAGTCCGCGCACGACCATGTAGTTCGTCGGCGGCCACACGCCGCCGAGCCAGAGTCCACCGTCGGGATCGAAGCCCGGCGTGTCCGCGGACAAGCTCGGCACCCGATGCGCACGCTTGAACTCGGCCGGGTTGTCCAGGTGCGAGACGAAGCGCGGCAGGCGCTCGGCCGGCACCGCGTCTGCGAGCAGCGCCCAGAACGCGCCGATGGTTTTTACCTCGGTGAGTCGCGACTGATCGCGGCGCAGATCGTGATAAAAGCCGCTCGATTCGTCCCACAAGTGCTCGTTGATCCACGGCACGAGCGCGGCGTTCTCGTCCGCGAAATCTTGCACCTCTTCGCGGCGATCGAGCACGGTCGCGATGTCGAGCACGATCTTGTTCGCGAGCACCGCTTGCATGTTGGTATCGACCCAAGTGCGGTGCGCGTGATCGATGCTCTCACCCTGCGGAGTTCGCGGCTGATTGTCCATGCCGCTCGCCAGCCCGGTGCCCCAATAGCTGCCGTTCGGCCAGGTGCGATAACGGCGATGCCATTGGCCGTACGAGACCAAAACCGGGAAAATTTCAGCGAGTCGCGCGCGATCGCCGAAGGTTTGAAAATAATCCCACTCGGCGAAACCGAGCACGTTCGGGCCGCTGCCCGCCGGATCGAAACGGCTATAACACTCGCTCCCGTTGCTCTCGCGGAATTGACGACAGATGCCGCCGTCCGGGTGCTGCTTGCCGTAGAAGTTGTCGAGCGTGTCTTGGAACTTCCACGCGCGATCGCCGTAGCGACCGAACAGCGCGATGAACACGGAGTCCCACATGTACAAGCAGCCGTCGTACATCGTGGACGAGTAATCGCTGACGAATGTGTTCTCTTCGTCCGCGGGGCGAAAATTTTGAAACGCGATCTCCCAACAGCGCCAGTAACACTCGATCGCCGCTTCGTGGCCGGGCCAGATCGGGACGGGTAGCAAGTCCCGCTTCGCGTCCGCGAACTTCGGCCAGGGTTCGATGTTGCGGCGCGGCTTGCGTAGAAACGCGTTCTCTTCGGCGAACCGGTTCTCGACGTAGGTGTTTACGTAACGATTTTCGCTTGGATTGTTCCGTAAATACAGCGGGTTCCGCATGGTCGACCTGCGCCGTCGCGAGCACCCTCGCATAGCACATCCCTGGCGATGCCAAGGGCGACGCTTTTGCGGAACGCAGGCGCGCGCTTTTTTCCCAGCTTTTCGCCGCGATCCTGCGCAAGCGCTCAGCGCATCACGCTTCGGATAGTAGCGAGCTCGGCGGCCATGCGCTTGCGCACGAGCTCCCGCAACTTGCGATCGTCGCCGCCGACTTCCGCGGGATCGATCGCAGGCAGCACGCGCACGAGCGTGCGCTGCGGACGGATTTGCAAACTCTTCTTGCGCAAGATCGCGCCCGTGCCTTCGACGACGATCGGCACGATTGGCACGCCCTGCCTCGCCGCCACCCAAAACGCGCCGCGATAGAAATCGATCAAGTTTCCGTCCGGCGAACGCGTGCCTTCGGGAAACACGCACAAGCTGTGACCCGCTTCGAGCTTCTTCAAGCACATGCGCACGGTGCGCACGATGCTCGGCAAGTAGCCGCGCTTCAGCGGCACGTAGCCGTTGAGCCACATGTTCCAACCGAGAAACGGCGCATAAAAATTCTCGACCTTACTCACCCACTTATAAGGGATGTGCGTCGCGAACACCGCGAGGATATCCACCATCGATTGGTGATTCACGACGTACACGCAAGCGCGGCCCTGCGGCGCATGCTCGATCCCTTCCACACGCACGCTCGCCAATGGCGCCCAAGCCAAATAGTGCGCGCCCCAAATACTCGTGTATTTCGCGAGCCAACGCCGCTTCGGATCCCAAAACGTGAGCGCCCACAGCGCCAAGGCGGGAAAAAACAAGGCCGTGCAGCTCAACAGCAGATACGGCCAATAGAGCGCATTGTAAAAACCAAGCCCGATCGGTCCGAGCCGACACTGGTCAACGCGCAGATCGCCACTCGTCAACGCGATGCCATCGCTCAGCGCGACGTCCTCCG
>DASYCL010000278.1:0-10613 GCA_036500245.1 Polyangiaceae bacterium
TGGCGTCTCGGCGGGCGTTGGCTTTTTTACAGCGGCATCCCGACCGAAGTCGCATACGTCAAAGCCGCGCAAGCGCCGCCGCGTACGCCGCCGTTCTGGCGCTTGGATTTCAAGCTGCAAAAGCGCTGGTACCTCAAAGCCCCGACGGCCTGGTGGGGTCTCGCACTCGAAGTCTTGAACACGACCTTGAACAAGGAGGCCTTGTCCGGTTCGTGCAATGCGTTCAGTTGCACCTACGATCGCTTCGGGCCGGTGACGGTTCCGAGCATCGGCGCTGAAGGTGCCTTCTAATCACTCGGTCCCGCGGCTTTGAGTCGACGCGCAGGCGATGGTCTCGTTTTCGAATACCGTGCACATGCTGAGCGCCGTGCTCGGATTGCCGCAGTCGTAAGTTTCGTTTGGGTGGTCGTGCAGACAATTCAGAGTTTGCTGCACGAAGCTCGCGCAGGCCGGGCTGCTGATCCCCGTCTTCTCGCAACTCGCAACGCAGCCCGCGGGATCGTAGGTTTCGCAGCTGATCTGCTGGGTTTGGTCGCACCACTCGTCGCACAGCGTCGGCGCGATGGGGTAGCCGTTTTGGCAACCTTCTGCGCCCAATGCGAGCAGCACGCAGCACTCTGCCCATCGAATAGCGACCAAGGCCCGAGCTTAGCTTCCGAATGCCGAGCTGCGAAACTGCAAGCCAGCGACTCAGGGCTCGAACGCGGGAAAGCTCCAGCCTTCGTCTTGGACTGCCGTGCCATCGTCGCGCATCACGATCTTCACGGGCGCCTTTCCCGGCGCGAACAAGTACATGTGCCTGACCTCGATACCGCTGCCAGTGGGCGCCGGACTCGACGTGCGCAGAGTCGCACTCGCAATCGGAAATGCGTGCTGCGCGGCGCACCCGCTCAAGAGGACGAAAGACAGCAATAAAGAGAAGAGCGAGAAAAGAGGCATGAACGGTTTCCCTTGCCGGCCGAGTGAAGAACCCTTCCTCGAACGTGCCTTGGAGTTGCTGGCGCTCCGCTCGCTCAGCAATAAGCGCACCACCACCCACACCATTGCCGAATCGGCGGAGAAGTCGTGATTTTGCGCGATTTTTCGCGCTATTCATCAATCATTCCCCCGAGTTCACCGTGTCGTCTCGACACGTGCGCGCTGAGGCGAGCTCGAGCAGCGTGACAATTTGTCGTGCTGCTTTCGTTGCGCGACGGCGAAGGCATCGGCCGTGCGATTTGTGCCAAATGGAGCCCTGAAGGCGGCGTCGTGTCAGGGCCAACTGGCACGCTTCGCGCGATTTCTCGACAAATATGCAGTGGCACGACGTCTGCTCAGGGCCACTCCATGGAAAAACTCGGGGCGTGTGCGTGGCTGCTCTTGGGCGCGAGCCTTTCGCTCGCTGGCTGCTCTTCGTCTTCGGATCAAAGCGGCCCCACGAACAACGGTTCGAGGGCCGAGTTGCCCACGTCGAGCGGCGACAACTCGGGCGATTTCGGACTCGCTCCTTCGATGGGGACGAGCACGGGGACTGCTCCCGGAACCGGCGCATCGAGCGGACCCGCCGATGATCCCGCGCCGGGGACTGGAGTGCCGAGCTCGGCGCCGTCTACAGGCACGAGTCTTCCGAGCACGAGCAGCGGCACGGCTCCGTTGCCGCAAGCGGGTCAGCTCACGGCGGGCGCGTGGGACGACAATCGCAACTTCGATCGCTTCAGCCAATACCGCGCCGACCTCGCGCAGCAACAATTGCCCGGCATCCCGCCAATCACGACTGCCGACTACGCCGCCGCCAATCAAACTTTCAGCGCCGCGCCCGGAGCGAAAGCACAACTCGACGTCGCGTTCGTGCTCGATACGACTGGCAGCATGCAAGACGAACTCAGCTATTTGCAGAGCGAATTCATCTCGATTGCGAAATCAATTGCTGACAAATATCCGGACGCAGAAGAGCGCTATTCACTCATGCTCTATCGCGATCACAGCGATGAATACCTCACGCGCACGTTCGACTTCAGCGACGACGCGAACGCCTTCGAAAAGAATCTCGCCGCGCAAAGTGCCGCTGGCGGCGGGGACATCCCGGAAGCGCCGGACGTCGCGCTGACCCAAGCAGAGGCGCTCAGCTGGCGCACCGACGCGGCCACCGCGCGGCTCGCGTTCTGGGTCGCGGACGCGCCGCACCACGAAGCAGACGCCGGCACCATGCGCGACGCGTTCCTCGCCCTGCAAGCCAAAGGCATTCACGTCTATCCCGTCGCTGCGAGCGGCACCGACGAACTGCTCGAAGTCACGATGCGCTCGGCCGCAGAGCTCACCGGCGGGCGCTACCTCTTCCTCACGAACGATTCCGGCATCGGCAACGACCACAAAGAACCGACGATTCCCTGCTACTTCGTGACCTTGCTCGACCAGGCCATCCTACGCATGGTCGACATCGAGATGACCGGCGTCTATCGCGAGCCCGATCCGGCGGACATCATTCGCACCGGCGGCAACCCGATGGACGGCGCGTGCCAGCTCGACTCCGGCGAGATCGTGCTCGTGTTCTGAACGCAAACGCCGCTCAGCGTTTCTTTTTTGCGGCAGGCTTTTTCTTCGGCTTCTTTTGCGACTTGTTGTTTGCCGGCGTCTGCTTGGCTTTGGCGCGCTTCGGGGTTTTGGCTTTGTTTTTTGTTGGGGTTGCCTGGCCCGACTTTTTCTCGGCCTTGGTTTTGCCCTTTTTGGCGCGCTTCGACTTCGGCAGCACGTCGCTCCGAGCTTTGGCTTCGGTCAGCCCCAGCCCCGCTGCGCGCGTCGATTCCGGCGCGTCTTCGACCTCGCTATCGTCGAGCCACGCCACCGAAGGGCGATCCTCCGCAGCCAACACATTCTCGAGCTCGAGCTCGGCCGCAGCAACACGCCCAGCCGATTCATCCTCGAGAACCACGGGTACGACCGGCCGAATCGGTTGCGCCTTTACTTCGACGCTCGCACTCGCAGCGTCGCTCTCTTCGCGCTCCCCTTGCGTCGCCTTTTGTCCGATGAATCGCTGGAGCAGCGAGGTCGCGCGCTGCCAGGCCAGCGTGAGCAGCTTCTTGTTCTCACCGCGTGGCGACGCGCTCGCTTTGGCACGCACGCCGGAGACTTCGTCGTCACCGTTGGTGTTCGGATTCAAAGCGTGCGTGAGCGAATCGTAGAACTCGCGCGCGGATTGAAAGCGCGCAGCGGGATCGACCGCGAGCGCGCGTTTCATCCAGCCGTCGATCGCGGGCGACAAATCCGGACGCAGCGCGCGCACGCTCGGGCGCTCCGCGGTCGTCACGAGCTCGAGCTTTTTCAAGAGTGACGGCGTATCGAACGGCAATTTACCGGTCAGCGCGCGGAACACGATCACCGCCAACGAATACAAATCCGCGCGCTGATCGATCAGCGCGGAATTGCCGCGCCAAGTCTCGGGCGGAATGTAGCTCGGCGAGCCCATCACCATGCCCATGGCGGTGAGCGGCGCCGCAGTGCGCATGCGTGAAAGCCCGAAATCCAAGAGCCGTACGCCGCCGCGCAGCGTCGCGTCGTGACCGTCGCCCGCGCGCGTGAGAAAAACGTTCGCCGGCTTGATGTCGCGGTGCACGATGCCGAGCTCGTGCGCGCGACCGAGCGTCTCGGCGATCGGACGCACGATCACGAGCAGTTCGGAGATGCTCGGGTGAACGCCGGCGGCTTCCCACTCGTTCAATTGGTGCTCGAGGTCGCGTCCCTCGAGCCACTCCATCACCAGGCACGGCGCGCCGCTCGGCAGCTGACACAAATCGATCGCGCTGACCGCGCAGGTGCCTTCGAGCGCGACCATCGCTTGCTGTTCGCGCAGCATGCGCTCGACCAAATTCGGATCGCGCCCGGCGTCCGCGGAGAGCACCTTCAACGCCACGACCTTGCCCGTCTTACGATCGATCGCGCGGCGCACCATGCCGTAGCCGCCTCGACCCACGATGTCGCCGACCTCGTAGCGGCCCGCGATGATCCAAGAAGCTGCTTCGGCCATGACCTCTCAGCATAGCGTCCATCCCGGGCCGCCGAAAACTGAGCGAAGCAGTGTGAAATATTGGCTTTTAGTTGCGCGAATTCGTTCGCGTAACCGTCATTGAGCTGCGCCAGCCGCGCTCGCGACGTTCACCGTCAGCGTGTGCATCGCGTTGCCGGAGACCCAGCCGATGTTGCCTGCGTTCGGGCCGGCTGCGAAGCGGAACAGCGGCGAACTCGTGACGAACTCGACGTTCGAGAGCGGCTTCACCGCGGACACGGGCTTCAGGTTCAAGTCGATCAACAGTGACGACCAAGTGATGGTGTGGTTCGTGCGACTGGTCGAGTCCCACGCGCCGTAGCTGACGAACAAATTTTGCCCGAAGACCTCGAGCTTCGGCATCGTCGCTTGAATGTTACCGGTATTGCTCGTGAGCCAGGCATCGGAAGCCAGCGCGCCGCTCGAGCTCGCGATCACGACGTGCACGTCGCGCGCAGTTCGACCCTGCGATGACGTGTGAATCATCGCGAAGCGACCGTCACTGAGCCGGATGAATTGGCCGGTTTCGGCGTTGGTATCGTTGTCGCCTTCGCTACCATCGATCGAAAAATAGCTTTGATCGAAGGCGGATGCGTTGTTCTTCGTGTAGCCGTCGAGCGTGAACGAAGCGAGACCGAGCTGGCGCGGAAATGCGTCGCCGTGACCGAGCAAGTACGACGTGCCACCGTCGACCATGAGCCGCTGATCGAAGTCGTGCGAGTAGAACCAACCCGCGCCGGTTTCGAGCGGCAAACCGCCACCGGGTGGAAGCTCCTTGCCGCTGCTCGGATCGAAGTACGCGAAGAAGCCGGCTTGATGGCGCGTGCCGTTGTCGCCCCACGCCATCTGATGCGCGACGTAAATCACGAGCTTTTGATTCATCTCATCCAAGCCGAGCACGCCCGAGCCGGCCGCGCCGGCGTTGCCCTTCGATTGATCCTTGGTGTTGTCCTGATCGCCGAACACGATCACGTCCCAGGCCTTCGAAGCGAAGTCGCTGCCCGTGAATTTTGCGATTTTCAGCTCGTTACCGTTGACGTCGTTGGCGTCGCCGTCGGTATCATTCTTGAACGGATGATCGGCGTTGTACGCGATGTAATACGCGCCCGACGGATCGCTCGTGAAGCCGAGCAAGCGATACGATTGAATGCCGGTCGCGACTGTCGTGCCGCTGCTCAAATCGGCTGCGACGTGGGTCACATTGATCATCGCGATGGCCGGCAGCTCCATCGGCGCGTTCTTGCCGCCCGAGTAATCGAGCCAAGCGACGTCGAGGCTACCGTCCGCGCGCTGCACCGGCACGATCGGCGTGTGAAAGCCGAAGTTTGCGAGCGGGCTCGGCGGAACGAAGCCGTCGTTGAAAAAGTCGTCCGCGACGTTGAACACTTTGCCGCTCGGCACACTCACCGGATGCGAGCTCACGCCGACATCCGCGGTCGCGCTCGAACCGGCGCTGCCGTTCGTGCCACCTGCGCCGTTGTTAACGCCCCCCGCGCCACTCGTAGTCGAAGCACCGCCCTGTGCCGATGCGCTCGAACCGGCGTTGCTCGTGCTCGAGCCTCCGGCCGCGTTTGCGCTGCCGGCGCTTGCCGTCGAAGTGCCGCCCGAGCCGGGGCCGGCAGCGTCGCCACCGCCGTCGGAGTTACTGCCGCATGCCGCGAGCAAGCCCGCGCAAATGAGCGAAACGGAAAAGCGCCAAGCGCAGTCGGCCCGCTTCGAAGTGAGCTGATTCATCGCAGACCTCGCCGGAAATGTACGAACGTACACCTCGAGAAGCGCGAGCTCGCCCGAAACGGCTCACTCAATTTACGGTGAATCTGCGTTACGGCGCGTCGTCCGTCGCGCGCCGACCCGGCATGCGAGCTTTCGCGCCCGCACTCGCATCGCCGCGGCGCGACACGTACGAGCGTCGTCCGCTACTTTCCGCAAAGAGTTCGCGCAGATCCTCGACGCTCGAGACTCCGGAGTTCTTCGCGATGCCCGCGTGTGCGCGACAGAGCAACACGTCGCGCTTTCCGAGCTGCACCCCGACGAGTTCTCGCCCAGGTAGCAAATCGCCGCTGGGCCGAAACTGTTCGCATACTTCGCAGCGTTGTGCCATGCGCGCAGAGTTTCCGAAGTAGCGCATGCTGGCCAACTTTCTCGTTAGCGCTGCCGTGCTCGCTCCGCTGCGCCGCGGGGCCCCCTGGCGTCGTGCTCGCGCTTCGCGCGCCGCGGAGGCCCCAAACCGGTGCTTTATTTCTGACCATTCAATCGCATCTCTGGGATGTTTTTGGGCCCTGCGTAAAAATCAGCGTTTGGCCGCTCGCGCATCGAGCGACGCGGCTGGCGCCTGTTCGGTCAGTTCTCACGTGGCCGCCCATCATTGAAAAACCGTGATCAGCCGCGCGAACCTGCTGGCTTTGTTTTATTTCCGTGCACTCGGCTGCAAGCCTTCGCGCGCGCTTCGGCGTGCAAAAGAGCAGAAGAGGCAGGAGATGTGACGAACAGTCAGGTTTTATTTCCGGGCATTCGACTGGCAGCCTTCGCGCGCGCTCCGGCGCGAAAAGAAGAGACGGAGATGTGGTGAATGCTCGCAGTCAGCAAACCAGTTGCAATTGCAACTTGAGAACTCACCCTGAAGGCTGCCCGCGGCGGCGGGACGCCGACGCTTGGGGAGCCTGGCGCGCGCAGCGGAGCGAGCACGCCGGCCGCGCTGTGCCGCGATCGGCGAGGGGCACCCTCAAAAAATCAAACTCGAACCGTGGCCACGGCGCGTGACTATGGCCTGTATTGCGCGAGCGGATCGAAGGTGCCGGTCGCAGTGTGCGCCGGCGCGATGGCGACGATCTGGATTTGTTCGGGGCGCAGGCGATCAGCAAGCGCCTTGAGCGAAGCGTGATTTTGCGCGCTGTCGTCAGAGAAGGCCCAGGGCGAGCCGGCGAGTTTGCCGCTGGTTTTCAGGCCCGCGCTGTCGCCGAGAAAGAGCACGTGGCGCACCAGATAGGCTGCACTGCCCGCGGTGTGGCCGGGCACGGCGAACACGCGCACGGTCGCGTCTCCGACGTTGATCGTGTCGGCGTCGTGAAGTGGATGCGTGATTTTGGTGCCGTTCGCACGCGGCGAAAACAGCCGCGTGATCGGACCGTGCGAGCCCGCGCGACCTTCCGCGAGCGCGACGTCGGGTTCGAGTGCGTAGACATCGGCTTTGGGGAACAAATGCACGCCGGCGGTGTGATCGGGATGGCCATGCGTGATGAAGATGGCGCTCACGGCGTCCTTCGTGAGTTTTCGGCGCGCGAGCTCGGCGAGTAACGCTTTGCCGCTTTCGTCGTTCCCGGCGTCGATCAAGAGCACTTGGTCGTTGCCCGCGTCGACCACGCCGAGGCTGACGATGCCGTCTTTGACGATGCGCACGCCGGGCGCCGGTTCCGCGCCGTCCACGATCGGCGCGTTGCCTCCGAACGCGGAGTAGAAAATGCCGACGATCGCCAGCAATAGCACCGCGATCGAAGCTCCAACGACTTGCAGTGTGGTTTTTACAGCGCGATTCATCTGGGCGTGACTCGAATTGGGTGATGCCGGCGTGGTCGTTGAAATGAGAGCAGCCGCACCGGCTCACCCAATCCGCGAGGGAGCGACTCAGTCCGCCGCTTCTTCCATGTCGTTCGCGTGGTCCTTCAGATGCTGCGCGAACTTCGCGCGCTGATCCGGAGTGAGCACGCCGAGCACCGTTTCCACGAACTGCAAGCGCGCGGTCGCCATGGCCTTCACCATCTCCGGCGCTTGCGAGCCGATGCCGGCTTTCTTGGCGTCGAACTTGTCCCCTTCGAACGCGGTGCCGACGGAGTCCATGTGTTTTTCCATGGCTTCCATCTTGGTCTTCATCGCGGCGTGATTCGCCTTCATTTGCGTTTCGAGCTTGGTGCGGAGCTTGGTCTTTTGCTCGTCGGTCAAGCCGAGCTCGTCGCCGAGCTTGCTCATCGGGCCTTCGCCCATGCCTTCGTGCTCGTGACCTTCGTGCTCTTTACCGGCGCCGGGACCTTTGTCTTTGCCGCCCGGGCCTTTGGCGTCGTGCTCATGGGCCTCATGCTCGGCCATGTGCTCCTTCATTTCCTTGCCCTTGGCGCGCATCGTCTCGACGAGCTTCTTCCGCTGATCGGCGTCGAGCGTCTTATACATGCGATTCATCGCGTCTTGCATCTGCGGCTCGGCGGCGGTGACGGCGTCCGCCATCGCTTTGATATCGGCGTCGGTCTTCTTCTTGTCCAATTTGCCGGCAGCGACGCCGTCGGCCACGTCGCCTTCGAGCTTCGCGCGCGGTTCCTTGGCGGCTTCGCCCGTCTTCTCCATGTCGCTCTCGATGCCGTCGATCGCCGTCTTCTGCTCGGGCTTGAGATCGAGTGAGTCGAGGCTCGTCATCAGCAAGGCGTCCATGCCGTGGCCGTGATGATGTTTCGGCGCGGGCGGCGGCGCGGCTTCTGCGGCTGGCGGCGGTGTGGTCGCGGGCGGCGGAGGCGGCGCGGGCGGCGGTGTGGTCGCAACCGGTGGCGGGGGCGGCGGCGCAGGCGGCGGCTCACTGCCACCACAGGCCGGCAAAATCGCGAGCCCGAGACCGAGCACCAAGAACAGGGAAGAGCGTTGAATGGGGGAGCTTGCTTTAGTCATGGTCCGTGTGTGGCAGAGCCGAGCAGATCCCGTTGCTCGTTGCAACCAGCGCTTGTGCCACACAGCCCTCGAGTTCGACGGCGAGTGCGGCGCTTGCGCCGAATACGCCGTAGCCCGAACCCGAAGCTCGCGAGCAAGCCCGCGAAAGCAAAGGGCCCGTGCGAGCTACCAAAACCCAGCGCGCAATAACCCACGGTTTGCGGCCCAGTGGTGTGATCGGAAGTGTCACTGCCGTCGAGCGGCTGGAGCTGGCCGGGCAGTGCGCCGGCGTCGGCGTCGGGTACGCATTCGCCGTCGCGACAGGCGAGGCCTGGCCTGCCGCACAGCTCGAGATCGCTGCCATTGTCGATCACTCCATCGCAGTCGTCGTCAAAGTCGTTGCACTGTTCGGCGCGCGGCTCGCCCGGCGTGCACACCGAGGTGCAACCTTCGGCATACTTCGCGCACCAACCGATGCCGCACACGATGCGCGCATCTTCGTCGATGCGATCGTTGCAGTTGTCGTCGCGGTTGTTACAGAGCTCCTGCGCGCCCGGATAGATCGTCGGGTCTTGGTCGTTGCAATCGTTGTCGCACAAACCGAAGCCTTTGCTCGGTCCGCAGCCGGTCGTGGTTTGCTCGCCGGTGACGCCGTGACCGTCTCCGTCCCCGTCCGTGCAGTACTGCGTGATGGGCAAACCTTCGTCGATTTGGCCATTGCAGTTGTTGTCTTTTCCGTCGCAGATCTCGGGCGCGTTCGGGCTCACCTTGGCGTCGTTGTCGTTGCAGTCGGTGCCGAGCGCGGAGAAATACTGCGGCTGAGCGCAGTTGATCGTGTAGCCGGACGCGACCGCGCCGACGCCGTCTCCGTCGTAGTCATGATAATATTTGGTGCCGGTGCAGCCGTACGCGGTGCTGAAAAAGCCGTCGCCTTCGCCGTCTCCGTGATCGGTGCCGTCGCCGTTGGCGGAGTTGGCCCAGACGTAAAAGTCGACGCCGCCGGGCGTGCTCGGCGCGGTCCAGCCGACCTTGAAAGTCGTAAATCCGCTCTTGCCGGTGCGCGGCTGGGTGTGCGTGACACCTTGGCCGATCAGTTTCGTCCCCGAGTCGACGATGCTGAATGTGCCAAAGCCGTTCGTTTGCAAATAGAAGCCGGCGACCGGCCCATTGGTTTGCGAGACGGCGATCGTCAGCGTGACCAGATCGCCCGGGTTGATCGTGGGCTTGTCGAGCGTGATGTTGACGGTCGCAGGTTTGCCGCCCGTATGGCACCCGCTGCAGCCCTGTGCCGCTTCACCATTTTTGTGCGCGAGCGCGGACCGGCTCGCGCAAGACGCGATCAGCGCGACGAACACGAACAACAGCGGTTTCATCGAAGCGGCGCGGCGCGAGCGGCAGCAAGTTCCGCTCCGGGGAACGCTCGACCCTGCTACTAAGTGGGCGAATCGGCGCGCGGCGATCACCGATAGTTGGTGTACGGAGCACGCCGGTCCGCTGGAAAACAGCCAAGAAAACCAAAAAAGATCGCGGTTTCCTCGGAATTTTCCGGTCGATTGCCGCGCGCTTCCTGCATTTCCCGAAGCACCAGGCGCTCCATGGGAACTGGGCGGAGGACCAAATCGGGACTTGGTTACCTCGGGGCCGCACCGAAACGCCCGTTGTGGGCGCCGGGGAGCACGCTACGATGGGTGAGAATGGGCGCACTGATCCTCGTGGTCGACGACAGCGCCGCCATCCGTAGACAGATCCGCAGCGTGCTCGAGGAGCTGCAAGAGCTCAAAGGCGCGGAGGATTTTTTGGAGGCGGCGGATGGCCTGCAAGCCTTCAAGCTGCTCGTCGATCGCAAACCCGACTTGGTCGTTTGCGACTTGATCATGCCAGTGTTCGACGGCTTGAAATTTTTGGCGCTACGCGCGACGCGGCCGGAGGTCGCCAATATCCCGGTGATCATGCTCACTGCCGAGGGTGA
>DASYCL010000279.1:0-2107 GCA_036500245.1 Polyangiaceae bacterium
ATATCGGATGTGCGGTTTGCCTCGAGCTTGCGCGAAACGGCGCGGATGTCGTGTTGAATTTTCAGAACAGCGAAGACGCTGCGCGCGAGACCGCAGAGGCCGTGCGTGCGCTCGGTCGCCGGGTGCTCGCGGTTCGCGCGGACGTTACGAAGAAAGCCGAAGTCGATCGCTTGGTCGAGCAAGCTTTGGGCTTCGGTCACGGCCGAATCGATATTTTGGTCAACAACGCGGGCGGCTTGCTCAAGCGCGCGAAGCTCGGCGAATTGACGGAAGAGCTGCTCGACCAAGTGATGCGTTTGAATTTCACGAGCGCGCTCCTCGTGTGCCAGGCGGTGATTCCGCACATGGTCAAGCAAGGGCGCGGGCGCGTGGTCAATGTCGCGTCGCTCGCGGCGCACAACGGCGGTGGGCCGACGACGCCGCACTATGCACCGGCGAAAGCAGCGCTCTTGAACCTCTCGCGCACGCTGACCAAAGAGTTTGCGCCGCTCGGCATCAACGTGAATAGCGTCTCGCCCGGCTTGATCGACAATCAATTTCACAAGACGCACACCTCGCCGGAAGCATTCGCCGCGCAACTCGCCGGCATCCCGATGGGCCGACCGGGTAGGAGTGAAGAAGTAGCGACGGTGATCGCGTTCTTGGCGTCACCCGCTGCGAGTTATCTCGCGGGCGAGGTGATTCACGTCAACGGCGGCGCCTATTTCGGGCAATGACGGCGTAGATCCGACGTGAATCGAGCCAAAAAACCGGCGCATTCCGCCAAGGGTCAAACGGAACGCGCACGCACTGGACACACATAGGGCGACGGCTGCGACGTGAAATGGCCGGCCGGCGAGCGTGGTGGCTCGCGTGCGTGGAGATCCGCCCATGGTGATCCGAAATCTGTTCCTATGTCTCGCCGCGTTGTTCGCGCTCACGAGCGCGTGCGCGTCGGACGCGGGAACGGGCGACCGTTTCATCGATCTGCCCGCGGTCGCTCCAGTGAATTACGGCGGCTCGACTGCGAGCGGCGGCGTGTACGGCGCGGTCGGTGGCGGCAACGCCGGGTCGACGAACGCCGGCTCGACGAGTGGCGGCATGTCGAGTGTTGACGCGGCGCTGCCGAGCGCAGGCTGCATGAAGCCTCTGCCCACGGGCCAAACCCTCGGCAACTACGTGAAGTACACGGTGCATCAAACCGGCGCCACGCTCGATCCGAACTTCAGCTATCCCGCCTACGATCGCGATTATTACGTCTGGTTGCCGAAGGACTACGACAACAGCAAGCCTTATCGCGTCACGTTTCTCGGCTATGGCTGCGGCAACAAGTATGCGGGCAACACGGCCACGTACCGATTGATGACGGAAGATCCGGAGTCGATTTACGTCGGCATGAACATGCCGCCCGACAACATCGCGACTCAAGAAGGCCCTTGTTACAACGACAATGGCGGGCTCCAGTCGACTGAGTGGGAGTTCTTCGGCTTGGCGGGCGAAGCAGTCGAGCAGACGTTTTGCGTCGATCAAAATCGCGTTTACGTCGCCGGCTACAGCTCGGGTTCTTGGGTCGCGAACATGTTCGGCTGCTACTTCGCGGGCAAAGATCCGAGCCGAAAATTCGGCCCGGATCTGAGCATTCGCGGCCAGAGCACGGTGACCGGAGGTCCGGTGCCGAGCGACGTCCCGTGCGGCGGCAAGGTCGCCGGCATGTGGATCCACGACATCAACGATCCAGCGAACGACTACGGCGGCAGCGTGATGGCGCGCGATCGCGTGCTCGCCGAAAACGGCTGTGTCGGCTCAGCCACGAAAGCTTGGGGCGACGTCGATCTCTTGAGCAGCGTGTGCCAGCAATACACCGCGTGCCCCGCGGACTATCCAGTCGTGTTCTGCACCACGATGGGCTTGGAGCACGGCGCGCAAGACGATCGCGCGCTGCCCGGCTTCATCGAATTTCAAAACATAATGAATCCACAGTGAATTGAAGCTCACCTTTGGTTTTGTGTTCGTGGGTTTTGGAACGAAGGGATAGGTGTGATTCGTGCTCGAGCAAAAGAGGTCATGCTTCGCTGCTTCGTCGCGAGTTCGCGGGCTTTTATTGGGCGCGGCGGCGCTCGCTCTGTCG
>DASYCL010000280.1:0-2164 GCA_036500245.1 Polyangiaceae bacterium
AGGGCGCTTGCGCACTGCCTCGAGACCTTCGAGGACGGTGATGTTTTTGGCGTCGTAGGTCTCCGCTGAACGCGGTTGTTCTTGTGCCTCAGTCGTCAACTTGGAGGTCCTGGTTAGGTGCGAAGGCGAGCTAAAAACAACTCGGCGAAGGGCCGGGAAATGTGCTCGTTTTCGACCTCCTTCATATAGCCATTCAAAGGCCGCGGCGCAAGCCGAATCCGGCATAAATTCCGCTGTTTTTGACAAACTCTCGGGTCCCAAATCAGAGCTTTTGAAGCGCTCCGGAAATCAGACTCCAATCGGCCCGCTCGAGCCCACTCGCGCCGGGCGTTGGAAACAATTCCGGGCGCGTCGTGGTCACGAAAACTTGACTCTGAGTCTCGCGCAAAAATGTGTAAACGGCGCCGGTGCGTGCCGGATCGAGCTCGCTCGACACGTCGTCCAAGAGCAAGACAGGCTGAGCGTTGCGCGCGTCGCGGACGCAGTCGAGCTCGGCCACCTTGAGCGCAAGCGTGAGAATGCGTTGCTGGCCTTGTGAAGCGTGATGGCGCGCGGAACGGCCGTCGACCACGAGCTGAATCTCGTCGCGTTGTGGACCAAATGAAGCAGAGCGCTGACGCGCGTCGCGGACTCTGCGCGCGGCGAGCTCGCGCGCAAACTCGGCCGGATCGACGCTCCCGCCCGCCTTGTATTCGGCTTTCAGGATCAACCCGGGATCGGCCATGTTCGCGAACGCTGGCCCGAGCGCAGCCAGTAAGCGCGACGCAGCCTCGGCGCGAGCACGCGCGAAGCGGGCGCCATGCTCGGCCATGACTTGCTCGAAAGCGTCGAGCTCGCGCGCGTTCAGACCGCGTGCGTCGAGCACCGTTTTTCGCTCGCGCGCAGCACGCGTGTAGCTGAGCCGTGCCTCGCTGCTGGCCGGATCGAGATAGAGCGCGACGCGATCGAGCAGCTTTCTGCGTCCGCTCGCGTTTGCGTTCACGAGCTCGAGATCACCCGGATGAAACACCACTGCGGGTGTGCGCGTCGCATAGGTCGCGAGTCGGGCCGGCGCTTTGCCGTCGATCAGCACGCTGCGTTCCTTGTGCCCGATTGCAGCGCGCTGTTCGCGCAAATGCTCGCCGTCGCGGATCTTCGCGCGAACGCTGGCGACTTCTTGGCCGTCTTGAATGATGGTTTCGAGCTTTTCGGCGCGAAAGCTGCGCGTCACTGCGACGAAGTACAGGGCTTCGAGCAAACTGGTTTTGCCCTGGCCGTTGTCGCCCGAAATGACGTTCAAGCCCGGCGCGGGCTCGAGCTCCACCGCGCTGAGATTGCGAAACGCGCGAACCGAAACGCTGACGAATTGAATGCGCGCCGTCACGGCACCTCTCGCGAGCGCGGTGCTCTAGATGCGCATCGGCATGATCACCGACAAATACTCGCCCGCATTTTCGTTGGCCGGGCGAATCACGGCGGGGTCGAGCTCACCGCTCACCGCGAGCTCGATATCGGCGTCTTGAATTGCACCGAGCACATCCAAGAAATAACGGGCATTGAAGCCCACGGTCAGCTCTGGACCGGAATAGTCGACATTCACTTCGTCGAAGCCCTCGCCGCTATCCGGGCTCTCGCTTTCGAAGCGCATCTTGCCGCCTGAGAGCGTGAGCTTGATGCCGCCGGTGCGATCGCTCGCCGCCACCGACACCGCGCGCAGCGCGTCGGCCAGCGCGAGGCGAGGCGCGCGCACGGTTTGCTCGCTGTGCTCCGGAATCACTTGCTGATACGGCGGAAACTGCGCATCGACGAGCTTGACGCTGAATTGGAAGCCCGCGAGTTGGAAGAAAGCATTCGGTCCGCTTTGCGTGATGCGGATCTCGTTCGCAGCCTCGCTCTTTTCCTCGGACATTGCTTCGTCGCACAAACGCTTGAGCTCGAGTACGCCCTTCAGCGGAATCAGCATCGTGGCGGAGGCGTGCTTGCCCGGAAGCACGGCTTCCATCTTCGACAAGCGATGTCCATCCGTGGTGACCATGCGCACGCGATCGCCGTCCCACTCGAAGAGCGCGCTGTTCAAGTGCAACCGCGTCTCGTCGGTCGAAATCGAAAAATGCGTTGCTGCGATCAAACCCGACAGCATCGAGATCGCGAGTGACAGCGGTGCTGCGGTCTCTTCCGGTTGCGG
>DASYCL010000281.1:0-2557 GCA_036500245.1 Polyangiaceae bacterium
GCAGAAGCGGCACAGCGCCGCGCGGAATTCGGCGTCTGCGAGTGTGTTTTCGACGAAGCGCGCCAACGCGTTTTCGTATTCGGGCTCCGGGTTGAGCCACGAAGTGTTCGTTTTGGCTTCGCGCGCGGCTTTGAGCATGTAGCCTCGCATGCGCTCGCCGAGCTTGTCGAAGGACGCAAGCGCGGCACCGAAAGGCAATGCCCCGACGAGTGATTGATAGTACAAATATTCGTCGGTGCACGCAGGGACTTGAGTCGGTACTTGGCCGTCGTCGAGCACGCTGCGGTGTTTGGCGGCGCTGCGCGACAATTCGAACACCACGCGGCGCCACGTGTTCGGCAATTCCGAGAGCATGCTCAGCCGCGCGCGCGCGTCTTCGCCGCGCTTCGTGTCGTGCGTGGAGGTGGCGGTGAGCGAGAGCTTGTGTTCGCTTTGCTCGAACGAATTTTGAGCGTGGAATTCGCCGAGCTCGACGCCGACGCGCTCCGGTGCGGAGCCCACTTCGTTTTGCGCGATATTGCGGGTGTAGCGATAGAAAGCCGTATCTTCGACGGCTTTTGCCGTCACGGGCCCGGTCGTCTGTTGGAAGCGCATGGCGAATTCGCGCGCGCCCGGCAGTGTGCTGTCGCCGAGCAAGAGCGTGCGCAGGAATTGATACGCGCCGCGACCCGCGGTCGGATTGCGACGAATCGCGCTCGCCACCGCGCGATCGATCGCCGCGGCGTCTTCGTCGCTGCGCGTACCGTCCGGGCGCACGTAGCTGCGGTAGACCGGAAACGCTGCCATGACTTCGACCAGCGCATGGTGCAGACTGTGAAACGTGAGGTCACGCCAACGCCGATCGTGTTCGGCGAGGCGCTCGAGCGAACGCGACAGTGACATCGCCTCGCTGACGAGCAGGGACGACAGCACGTCGCGCTTGGCCTGTTGCACGTGATCCTGAAAGTTGGAATTATCGCCGGCAAATCGTCGATAGGTGCTGGTGAGGCTCGTCTCGGCGCGGCGGTCGACGAACACGCCGCTCGCGACGCGCGCGAACTCGTAGCCCGTCGTGCCGTGCGCGCGGAAGCTCGCGGGCAGCGTTTCCCGCGGCTCCAGGATTTTCTCGACGATCGTGTAAAGCGCGAGCGCGCTCGTGTCGCTTTCGCCGAGCCGCTCGTGGAGTTCCGTGTCGAGGGTCCGAAGATAGCCGATCGGATCGAACAGGCCGTCGATGTGATCGAGGCGGATGCCGGTTATCGCTCGCGCTTCGCTCAAGGCCAAGAGCTTGCGGTGCACCGCGTCGAACACGACCGGATCTTCGACGCGAATCGACGCAAGCTCGCTCACGTCGAAGAAGCGACGGTAGTTGATCGCTTCGAGCGCGAGTTGCCAAGCGCTCAGACGATAGTTTTGCGCGCGTAGTACCTGATCCAGAAAATCAAAGCTATCCGGCGCCGAAGTCCGACCGGAAAGCTGCTCGAGTGCGCGCGAAAGCGGCAACCCCAGATCGGAGAAAGCGATGAACTCGGCGAACCGACGCTGGAGAGCGCGCGCCGCGCGACGATATTCTGCGAGCGCCGAAGCATCGTCGGGCGCGCCTTCTTGCAAACCGTCGAACTCGCGAGCGATGACGCGGAGCTCGTCGCTGACTTTCGGCGCCACGTTCTCTTCGAGCAAATCAGCGACGCGTGCGAGCACTTGTCCAAGCGACTTCGGCCGGAGCGGCAGCGTGCGTTTACCTGCGGAAAGCCGCAGCGTGCCGCTCTCGAGCCGCAGCTGAAAGAAGCCGTTTTCCAGGCAGATTCCATACTGATCCGGCAGAATGGGTAGGAGCAGCTTGTGCGCTAGCGTCTCTTTCGTCGGTTGCCAATCGATGTCGAAATAGTTCGCGCGTTCGGAGCATTGGCCGTGCTCGAGCACGTCTTCCCAAAAGCGATTGCCTTCGGATGCGACGCCCATGTGGTTGGGCACGAAATCGACGATGATGCCGAGTTCGTGCGCCTTGGCGAGTTGCACCAAGCGCTGGAAGGCTTCCTCGCCGCCGAATTCGGGATTGATTTGGTCGTGATCGAGCACGTCGTAGCCGTGCGCGCTGCCGGGCGCGGCCTTGCAGATCGGCGAAAGATACAGCTCCGAAATGCCGAGCCGCGCCAGGTAGGGGATGATGCGAGACAGCGCATCGAAACCAAAATCTTCGCGCAATTGCAGGCGATAAGTCGCGCTCGGAATCCGCATCTTGACCTCTTTACGAAGACTGGCGCCCGCGCAGCGCCAAGATGCGCGCGCTTTTTGCGGCGAGCTCGAACGGACCATCCGAGTGCTCGCGCGGCTCACTGGCGAGTAGTAGCTCGGCCTCGCTTTCGCGCGCGGCGAGCCCTTTTGCGGCTTTGCGCTCGCCGTCGACATTCAAGAGCAACAGCCGCTCACCCGCTTCATTTCGCCGGTACGCGACGAGCAATGCGTCCGAGACCGACACATCGAGCGCAGATGGGCGCGACAGCACCGGATCGTGTGCACGTAAGGCAAGCGCGGCGCGATAGAGTTCGAGCGATGACGCATGTTCGGGTAGCTCGCG
>DASYCL010000282.1:0-2315 GCA_036500245.1 Polyangiaceae bacterium
CACGTCCGCCGGCAGCGCTGGCATGAGCACGGCTGGAACTGGTGCCGCAGGTGCCGCTTCGGGCGGTAGCGCGAGCGGCGGTACGTCGAGCACCGGCTCTTGTACGCCGCAAACCTTCGAAGCCGAATCGATCACGCACAGCACCGGCGGCGCGCAAGACACCGGTTGGGACATCTGGTCGAACGGCAATATCTCGACCAACGTCAGCTTCGCCGGCGGCAGCACCACGATCACGGTGCTCGCCAAAGGCACGTCCGCGGGCGGAGTTTGGCCGAACATGACGGTCAGCGTGAACGGCGTGCAAGTCGGTAGCGCGACGGTGAACAGCGCGAACTACGCGAGCTATCCATTCACCTTCAACGCCACCGCGGGCACGCACTCGGTCAGCGTCGCGTTCACCAACGACGCGATTGTCGGCTCCGAGGATCGGAATCTGATCGTGGACAAGTTCACGGTCAGCTGCACTTCCGGCGGCACGGGCGGAACCGCGGGAACCGGTGGCACGGCAGGAACCAGCGGAACGGCGGGAACCGGCGGAATGTCCGGCGCGGCCGGCAGCACGGGGACTGGCGGTGCGACCGCGTGCACGGTGCCGTCCGCGCTCGGCACGGGGCAGCAATCGCTCACGTGGTACTACTTCGGGCAAGGCACCGCGCGAAACGGCAGCCAATATCAAACTGCATGTGGCTACCTCGGCACCGAAAGCGGCACCGACGACACCGTGAACAACATCGCGACGCCGAGCGACTACTTCGTGGCCATCCCCGGCGCGACGAGCTCGAACTTCACCAACTCGAACTACTGCGGCGCGTGCGTGCAAATCACCAACACCAGCAACGGCCGCTCGGTCACCGCGACCGTGATCGACGAATGCCCGGTCGATTCGAACCCGGCTTGCGCGACCGCAGGTCACCTCGACGTGAGCAAAACTGCGTTCGACGCGCTCGGTTTCCCGGTCGGCAACCCGAGTTCGGGCGTGAGCTGGAAGGTCGTGCCGTGCAACATCACGGGCGACGTCAAAGTGCGCGTGAAATCGGGCAACGCGAATCAGGTGTACATCGAGAACGAGCGTTTGCCGATCCAGACCGTGACGCAAAACGGCGGCCAAGCCACGCGCCTCTCGTACGGCGCTTGGCAATTGCCGGGCAACGCCGCGGGCACCACGCTCGTGCTCACGGACGCGAGCGGCCGCCAAATCTCGGTCGCCGTCAGCGGTTCGACGACTGACCAAGACAGCGGCAAGCAATTCCCCGCCTGCCAGTGATCGACTGAACGCCGTTCACGCCGCGCATCGCTTCGAGCCGGAGCGATGCGCGGTCTGCGTGCCATGTTAGTGCTGTGCGCATGGCTCGGACGCGCGTGCCCCGCACGCTTCGCATCGCGACTTCGCAGTTTCCGGTCAGCGCGAACGTCGCTCGCAATCTGTCCTTCATCGCGCGGCACGTCGAAGGCGCAAAGCGGGCGAATGCTCGACTGGTCCATTTTCCGGAAGCCGCGCTCACCGGCTATTTCGGCGTGGACTTCGCTTCGTTTGCCGAGCTCGATTGGAGCGCCATCGCCGCGGCAGAGCGCGAGCTCGCGTCGCTCGCGGCGGCGGCGCGGGTGTGGCTCGTCTTCGGTTCGTATCGCCCAAGTCGCACGAAGCCGTACAGTTGCCTGCGCGTCGTCGCGCCGAGCAGCAAGCTCGCGGCGACGTATGACAAGATTCATCTGTTCGATCGCAACGGTGAAAATCGCGAGTGCAGCGCGGGCCGCGCGCTCAAGACGCTGTCGATCGACGGCATCCGTTGCGGTTTTTTGATCTGTAACGACTCGAATCGCCCGTCACTCTATGATCGATATCGAGTGCTCGGCGCGGAGCTTTTGATTCATTCCTATTACAACGCGCGGAGCTCGCGCGGCAAAAACGTGTTCGACCAAGTGATCTCGAGTCAGCTCCGAACGCGCGCCTTCGATCACGGCTTCTGGATTTCGGCGAGCAACTCCTCAGCGCGCTACTCGCGCTTGGCGGCGTGCCTCGCCGCTCCGGACGGCAGGACTACCGGCTGTGTCCGGCACCGCGCGAGCATCGTCGTCAACGATGTTCGCGTGTGAGGTGAGCTCGGGCCTCCGCGGCGCGCGCAGCGGCCGAGTGGGCGGCGCGTGTTTACATCGCTCGCCTCGGCGTTGGGCCGCGAGCACGACGTTTGGGGGCCCCGGCGCGCGGAGCGGCCGGTCACGGCCGCGAGCACGACGGTCGTGTTGCGACGTGCAGCGCGCGGGGCAGGCCCACGATCATTCACTCTCCGCCTAAAAAGCGGTGACGCGCCGTGCTG
>DASYCL010000283.1:0-2214 GCA_036500245.1 Polyangiaceae bacterium
GCGCCCAGGCCGTTGAACACGCCGATCATCAGCCACGTGCCCGGCGCGCGGAACACTTCGTACACGCCCGAGTGGTTCACGAGGCTGGCGACGTGAAGCGCATACAAGCAGCTGATGTCGACCACCACCGATAAATATTTCAGCCGCGAAGCGTGCTTCAGCGAATGCCGCAGCCAAAACCAAACGACGGCGGCATAGCCCGCGAGCACGCAAACCACGACCGAGAACACGAGGTTCGCCGCATGCGTTTGCGCGGCCGAAGCAGATAGGATCGTGAGCGCGCCGAATGCAGTGAGTCCGAAACGGCACTGGTTGACGAGTCGTTCGCCGGCCAGCTGTTGGGCTTGAAGTGCAGCATCCGCGGCTGCGTTGGCGTCCGAACGCTGCGCTTGCATGAGGCGGACCACGAACCGTAGCAGCGCTCGCTAGCGGGGTATAGCCGCACGTGATAATTTGCTGGCAAATGCAGGGCTTAGATTTCTCGGGCGGTTCGAGCGGTCGGCGTCGTCGCCGAAGAGCAGCAGCGCGTACGGGTACGGCTTTGGGTCTCGGGTTTTGTCTGTCTTCCGGGTTGGTCGCGCTCGCATTGCTCGCGGATTGCGGCGGCAACGCATTCACGAGCGCGAACGGTGCGGGTGGCACCGCGCAAGCCGGCGCGGGCGGCAGCGGTACGATCGCCGGCAGCGCCAACGGCGGCACGACTTCGCGCGCGGGAAATTCGAGCGGCGGCAGCGGACAGGCTGGAACGAGTAGCGGCGGCAGTCCGCCCATCGCCGGCAACGGCGGTGTGAACTCGGGTGGCACGAGCTCGGGCGGAACGGGCGCAGCCGGATCAGCCGGAAGCTCCGCCGGCGCGGGCGGCTCAGTGCTCGACAAATGTCCGCCCAATCCGCCCGCGAGCGGCGCCTGCAAAACCGGGCTCGAGTGCACGTATGGCGACGATCTGCGCGCCGAGTGCCGCAATCGTTACAATTGCGTGAGCGGCAAGTGGCAAAGTCAATTGGACAACTGCGCGCCGCTCGAAGATTGCAGCGAGGTCGACGGCGGAATCCGGCAAGTCGGCACATCGTGCCCGACGGTCGGCGTGGACTGCACGTTCGCCAACGGCACAGAGGGTTTGATCTATTGTCGCTGCGACGCGCAGCTCGCAGGTACGATGAGTACGCCGATTTGGGATTGCGAAGGTCCGCCACCAGCGCCTTGCCCGAAAGTTCTGCCGAATGAAGGCCAGCCCTGCGACGGCTCGAGCAGCGGCAATATGTGCGTCTACGGCAGCTGTGACTTCGGCGCAGAATCTATCGCCGGAATGCAATGCCAAAACGGAGTCTGGACGCGGACCGCGGGTGGCTGCGCCACGGCCGGGGGTTAGCCTCGCGCGGCCTCACTTCGCGACATCGCTACAACAGCGAAAGCCGATGAAGTAATAACGAAACTGCGGCGCGTGACTCGTCGTCACGGGGCGACAGGCGTTGCGCACGTGACCCCATGCGCCGCCTTTGAGCGCCGAGAACTTCGCTTTTTCGCGCGGACGTTCGTGATCGGCCATCGCCCATTCATCGACGTTGCCCGTCAAATCGTGCACGCCGAACTCGCTCACGCAGCCTGCCATCTGTCCGCTCGGCACGCTGCGATCGAGCCGCGTGAGCTCTTTCTGCTGCAGCTCCGGATCCTTCGCGTACACGAGCGACAGGTGCGGATCGACCCAGCGGTTGTCGAAGTTACACATTTTGCTCGAGCGCTCGTAGCCGTACGGAAATGGTTTTTCGTCCGGGCCTTCGCAGGCCGCGACCCATTCGCGCTCGTAGCAAAGCCGCTTATTTTCGGCTTCGCACCGCTGTCGCGCTTCGAAGAAATTGACCATCACGGGCGGCTTCGCGCCGGCGCGATTCGGGTACTCGTACTCGTCGATGCAAAAGTCGAGCGGCTCGCGTTCGGCGCGGCAGTCTGGTTTTTCCGGCGCGTACTTGTGGCAGATCGTGATGTGGTTCGGCTTGTCGTACTCTTTGTCGAGGCAGCGCCGAGTCACGTCCGGGCAATAGTCGAACGCGACGTGGACCATGCCGCTCGGACACGCGGCGCGAGTTTCGTTCGCCGTTGTCTGCCGCGAATCGGCGCTCTTCGCCCGAGTCGCACTGGGCGTCGCGTTCGGTTCTGCTTCCGCCTCGGTTGGCTTTGATTTTGGGGGGGGCGCCGCGCGGTCCGGCGCGATGCGGA
>DASYCL010000284.1:0-2922 GCA_036500245.1 Polyangiaceae bacterium
GGGACCCACCGAAAAATAGAGCTCGCTCGGCATGGCTCCACTGAGCACGAGCTCTATGCCCGTGAGATTGTCTTCGTGCGTATTATTTCGATCGGCCGGCAGCGGTTGAAGACCGAGGCTTTGCTCGTCCGCGACGATGGCGTTGTACCCGAGTCGATCGCTGCCTTCGCCGAGGTTTCGGTAGCTGAGCGTGCCGTCGCTCGAGTACACGTCGCCGGCTGCTTCGTGGGCGGTCGACGAAAATGAAAGCCGAGTCGGAGGCACGCCTTCGCCGCTGGCTTCGGGCTTGACCGAAAACCAATAGAGCGGCGTAACTGGCACCTCTTGCACGAATCCGAACGCGTCGATCGCGTCCGTGTCGGCCAGCCCGAGCTGCGCGC
Organism: Polyangiaceae bacterium; assembly: GCA_036500245.1. Classification (GTDB taxonomy): domain Bacteria; phylum Myxococcota_A; class Polyangia; order Polyangiales; family Polyangiaceae; genus PMG-095. Next base: position 381 of record DASYCL010000284.1, read on the forward strand.
CGCTCAAGCGCAGCCCGTTCGTGCCGTTCGTCACCGCATCCGGATTGTAGCTGGTGCTGATGAAGATCTTGCTTTGCGGATTTTGCGCGTTCGCCACGGCCGAGCCTGGCAAGCCAAGCGCCGCCGAGTCGACCGTGAACAGGAAGAACGTGCCGATGGGCAGCGGCGCTCCGCCGCCTTGGCCGCCCGTGCCGCTCGCGCCGCCCTCTTCGGGCGTTCCCGTTGCACCGGCGCCGGCATTCTGACCGACTAGTTTGCCGCTCCCGGCGCTACCGCTCGCGCCGCCGCTTTCCCCTGGAGCTCCGCCTTCACCGATTGCGCCCGCTGCGCCGATCGAGGGCACTTTCTTGGCTTGGTCGTCGCTGCATGATGCGGCCGCAATCAGTGCGCCAAGTGCGGTCAAGAGCAGCGTCGAGCGAAGTTTCAAAGCGCCTCCTCCCGCCGGTCGCGGTCTCGGAAGCAAAAAGCCACGCAGATACCCTGTCAAGGGGCGCACGCAGCCTGAGCTTGCGTGAGGCTTTTTCGGCCGCGCCGTCGGGCTTGCGTTAGCGGTGGAGGCGCACGCTGAACGCGTTCGCGAGCGCGAGCCGCCGCACTTCGCGGCGGAACAGCTTCCGCGCATAGCGCAGGCGCGAGCGCACGGTGCCGATCGAGATCTCGAGCAGCTCGGCGATTTCGGAGCCGTCGAGCTCGTCTACTTCGAACAGCATGAACACGATGCGCTGCGGCTCCGAGAGCTTGCTCAGGATCTTTTCGACAACGACTTGGCGCGCGGTGTCGAGCTCGTTGGCGCCGTTCGTGTAGAGCTCGCTCGCCAGTTCGAGGTTCTGCGGATCGGTGGCGACTTCGTAACGGATCGCGCTCGAGCGCCGGTACGCGATTGCCACGCGCCGGCAGATGCCCCACAGCCATGTTGAAAGCAGTGAGCGGCCTTCGAACTCCGGCAATTTCAAATACGCAGTTAGAAATACCTTCTGCGTCAGATCCATTAAGTCCGCGTCGCGCACGCCGAGCCGGTGCAGCGCGGACCAAACCAAGCGAAAGTGTGTATCGTACAGCGCCTTGAATTCCGCGTCCTTCGGGCGACCGTTTACGAGCTCGACTGTTCGCGGCGCGATCGCCGTTCCCGAAGAGCTTGGCACCGCTCGGGCTACGAAATTCCGATTCGGGTGGCGAAGGAGCGAATGCGAGACGGGTTCGCAGCTCTTTGGCTCGAGTTGCACCCTCCTTAGTGGGGGCTCGCGCCTCAACCGATCAAGATTTGCCCGACGCGCTCGAGATCGGCGAATACATGATTCGCCAGCGGGGACGTTCGTGTCTGTCCTCGATCAGCATCACTTTGCCGCCACGCAGGCACCCGACCTGGTGCGCCAGCGCGACCGACTACAACATGGTCAGCCGCCGAGCGTGACCGCCTTTTTCAGCCAATTGTCCGAGGTCGCGGCGTCGACCAGGAAGTCTGCGACGTCCGCGCGGGAGATCGAGTTCGGCACTCGGCCGTCGATCTCTTTCTTGTAGCGATGTTCGGCGGCGCCGTCGGTGAGGCGCGTCGGTCGTGCGATCACCCAATCGAGATCGCTCGCCATCACCAGCGCTTCTTGCCGTTCGTGATCTTGATACGGAATCTTGAGCAAGAGCGGGATCAAGATCTTGTCGAACACGAAAGGCGCATGGTTTCGGCTGTTGCCCGTGCCGGCGGCGCTCAATACCACCAACCTTTTTACGCCGTGTTCCTTCATGGCATCGATCGCGAAGCGAGTGCCCTCTGAAAAGTAGTGCGGGTGCTCTTTGAAGATTTTTAGTTTGTTTGGCGCGGCAGTGATCAGCACCGCGTCTTGCTCGCGCACTGCGGCGCGGACGTCTTCGGCGCGGTGAAAGTCACCCTTTTTCAACGTGAGCTGCGCGTGTTCGACGCCGATGCGTTCGGGGGAGCGCGCGAACGCGGTGACCGTGTGCCCGCGCTTCAGCGCTTCTTTCACCGCGAGCGCGCCCGTGCCTTGCGAAGCCCCAACGACCAAAATTTTCATTGGCTCTTGCTAACGCGATCGCGCGCTCAACGCCAGTGAGGCGGGAAGGTCTTGTCGTAGCCGGGCAACGCTTGGATTTTCGAAATCCAAGCAGCGATTCGGGGATAGCTCTTTTCGAGCGGCAAAATGCCGAGCTTCAGCCCTTCCGCCGCGGGTCGGGTGGCCGCGCGCAAAAGGCTCATGAAGTGCGGGAATGCGAACAAGTCCGCCGCCGAAAGCCGCGCGCCCGCGAGCCACTCTTGCGCGCCGAGCGTGGCTTCGTATTTTTTGAGCTCGTCGTGCACGCGGCCCATGCTTTCTTCGATGCTCTGGCGTCGGTCGGCGACTTTGCCGCCGTAGATCGGGCGCACGATCTGATTTTGCAGCGCTGGTTGCAGGTAACAGACGAATTCGGAAAAGGCGCGCCAGACCAAACCGGTCTCCTCGGCACTCTGCCCAAACAGCGGAGGCTCCGGGAATTTGCGATCCAGATAGCTCAAGATCGCGATCGACTCGTAGAGCACGAACTCACCGTC
>DASYCL010000285.1:0-2088 GCA_036500245.1 Polyangiaceae bacterium
TGATCTCATTCGATCCTCCAAAAAATCCCAGCCCACTTCGAAAGCTCGCGAGCCTCAGACGAGCGCGCCCCGGAATTAATTCATCGCGCCGACTCGCGCTTCAAATCGGATCTTACGCTGCGGATTGCTGGGTACTCGATAGGGGAGCGACTACGACTACGCTGTGATCGGCCATCCGTCGCGGACCATGCTCTGGATCTTGTCGCACGCCGTCGCTCGCCGAAGCGAACTATGCGCGCGCTCACGCTGGCCTCGAATCGCGGCTTCGACGCCTCGTCGCTCAAAAAAACACCGCAATCCGCCGACGCGCAGCGGTAGATCATTTTGGCGGGTGCCGGCTCGCGGCTTCATCGCATCTTTGGGATGTTTTTCCGCCCTGCGTGCTTCATTGTGCTTGGCCGCCCGCGTGACTGGATACGCGACGGGCGCCTGTTCGGTCGAATCAGTAGCTTTGTTTTATTTCCGTGCGTCTGACCCCCAGCCCTTCACGCGCCCGGGTGGAAGTCCCGATCGAGACTTCCACCGTCAAAGCGAAGCACACCCGCATGGCGCGGCCTTGCGACGGGCCGCACTGGCGCAAGCGAGCTGCCACGAGGCGACCCCCAACATTCAATTCGACGGCGTCAGGTGCCGAACGCAGTCATGAAGTCTCCGGGGATGGCGTAGAGCTTGAGCGCGCCGTTTGGCAGGTGGAACGTGGCTTCGAAGGTTTTGTGGCTGGCAGCCACGAGCGGGTTCAGGCGCGCGGCCCAGCCCGGTTGCTCTTCGGTCACGTCGCTGAGTTTGATTTGTGCGCGGTCGTGGCCCTCTTTGTTGGAGAGGCCGCCGAGCGCGGTGAACGTGGCGAGCAAGAGCCGGCCGCGATCGGTGATCATCAGTTGATACATTTTCATCGGCCAAACGAGCTTCAGAATCGGAATTTGGCGAGCGAGCCAGTACTGCCAATACGGGCGCCAAAGCACGCCGGAACCCCAGGTTTTCGGCTCTTCGCCGGACGCGAGCACGTCGCTCCACTTCTCTTTTTGCAGCGCGGCAAAGCCTTCACCGAGGCCGCCACCGACCGCTCTGCCCTTCTGGTAGATGCGCAAGTAGTAGATCCCAAAGCCGACGATGAGCACGATCGGCACCAGAAAATTCCAGACACTCATAGCTATTTTTTCCCTCTTTTATTGCGAGCGCGCTGGGATCGCCGGATAATCACTCGTTGGCACCCGGTTTACGAACGGTAAACCGTCTGTCTTCCCGCAGGAAGCGGGTGCGATTTTGAATGTGACCGAGCGAGGTTCGACAGAGTATTTGCCAATCGCTTATCTGCCCGGAGCGAGCGGCCTTTGGACGACGTGGGAGCCGATCGCAGCCGTGCTTGCGTCGCGCCGCGAGCCGCTTTTGTTCGACTATCCCGGGCTGGGTGAGAGCGCCGAGAATCCCGAGCTGCGCTCTTTGCCCGAGCTCGCACGTTGGATCGTGGACGAGCTTCCCGCGCGCTGCGATTTGGTGTCGCTCTCGATGGGCAGCGCGCTCGCCTTGCGCATCGCGCTCGAACATCCGGAACGCGTGCGCCGCCTGGTACTGGTTACACCTTGCGGCGGCTTGAATGGGCCGCGCTTCGGCGCGCTGGACTGGCGCGACGCGTTTCGCGAGCGCCGGCCCGACGCGCCGACCTGGTTCTTGGACGACCACAGCGATTTCGGCGCGCGCCTCGGCGAGATCCGCGCCCCGACGCTGGTCGTGGTCGGTGAAAATGATTTGATTGCGCCGGCCGCGCTCGGCAAATTCTTGTTCGAGCACTTGCCGACCGCGAAGCTCGAAATCGTGCCGGAAGCGACGCACGATTTGGAAGAAGAGCAACCCGCGTTCGTCGCGAGCCTGATCGAAGCGCATTTGCGGCGCTGAAAAAAGCCGGCGCTACTCGGGAAGATCGCTCAGATTGCCGCTGAGCATGAGCAGCGAGAGCACCGTCCAGGAGTGGTTGTAGTAGCGGCTGCGCGCGAGCAGCTTGCCGGTGCAAAGCCGCGCGTAAGCTTCGTCGATGAACGACTGATAGCGCGCGTCGTGCATCGCGCCGACCGCCGCAGCACCGACGAACAC
>DASYCL010000286.1:0-3481 GCA_036500245.1 Polyangiaceae bacterium
GTCGGCGGTGAGCGACCGCGCAGTATAAACGATGACCGGTGGGAACGGGTGAGTCTCGTCGTCGGCCATGCGCTCGAGCAACTCGAAGCCGCTCGCGTCCGGCAGCGACAGATCGGTCACGACGCAATCGAACGCGCCCGCGGCCAGGCGTTCTCGCGCTTCTGCCACGGTGGAGACCGCGACGATCTCGACGTCTTCTGTGCTCAAGAGCTGCACCACGGCGTCGCGCTGCACGGCGTCATCTTCGACCACGAGCAGGCGGCGGATGCGTGAAAAGCGCTCTTTCAGGCCAGAAAATACGCCGAGTAGCTCTTCGCGTTTGATCGGTTTGAGTAGATAGCCCGCGGCACCCATCGACAGCGCCATTTGCGAATAGTCTTCGACGGACACGACGTGCACCGGAATGTGCCGCGTCGCGCCCGACTGCTTGAGGCGATCGAGTACGGTCAGTCCGGTGCGATCCGGCAGATTCATGTCCAAGACGATCGCCGCGGGCAGATACCTCGTGGCGAGCCGCACGCCTTCGTCCGCGCTGTGCGCAACCAAATACTGAAACGAAAGCTCCTTCGCTAAGCTGGCCAAGATTTCAGCGAAGCGCACGTCGTCTTCGATGATCAAGAGTAGCAAGCGGTGTGGATCGAGCTCGTCGCGATCGTCCTGGAAGGCGGGTGCTTCCGGGGCCGCGACCGCAGGCTGAGCCGGCGTCATGCTCGACGAATCGGCGAGTCTCGCGCTCGGCGCGGGCAGCTCGGCGCTGCGCCGAAGCTCATTGCCCGAGCTCGGCGTGAACACTTTCGGCAGTGTCAGCGTGAACGCGCTGCCTTTGCCGAGCTCGCTCTCGACGCTCAAATCGCCGCCGAGCATGTGGGCGAGATCGCGCGAAATCGAGAGCCCTAGTCCGGTGCCGCCAAAGCGGCGGTTGGTGGTGCCGTCTGCTTGCTGAAAGGCGTCGAAGATCCTGCTTTGGTGCGCCGTGGCGATGCCGATGCCGCTGTCGCGCACGCTGAACGCGACGCTGTCGCCGGTGTCGACCACGCTCAGCGTGACCGAGCCGCGTTCGGTGAACTTGAATGCGTTCGAGAGCAGATTCTTGAGGATCTGTTGCACGCGCTGCGCGTCGGTTTCGAGCTCGATATTCGGCTCGCCGAGCGCTTGCGCAAACATGACCTGCTTTTGCCGGGCAATCGGCTCGAACGTGCGCGCCACCGGCTCGACCAAGCGCGCCACGCTGAGCGATTCGGCGCGCAGCTCGATTTTTCCTGCCTCGATTTTCGATAAATCGAGGATGTCGTTGATCAACGCGAGCAGATCGTTGCCCGCCGAGTAAATCGTGCTCGCGAACTTGATTTGCTCATCGTTGAGGTTGCCGTCTTTGTTGTCGGCCAAGAGCTTGGCCAAGATCAGTGCGCTATTCAGCGGCGTGCGCAGCTCGTGCGACATATTGGCCAAGAATTCGGATTTGTAACGGCTCGCCCGCTCGAGCTCGAGCATCTTCTCGGACAGCGTGCGCTGGGCTTTTTCGAGCGCGTCGCGCTGCATCGCGAGGTTCGAATTCGATGTCTCGAGCTCCTCCTTGCCCTCTTCGAGCTGAGCGTGAGCGCTGCGCAACACGTCGACTTGCTGCTGCAGCTCTTCGTTGGCGACGCGCAGCTCTTCTTGTTGAGTCTGGAGCTCTTCACTCTGGCGCTGTGCTTCCTCGAGCAGATCGGCGAGTCGTTCCTTTTGCTGCACCGAGCGCAGCGCCACTGCGATCGTCTCGGAGACTCGATTCAAGAGCTCGAGCGCGCGTTCGCTCACCGGCTCGAAGAACGCAAGCTCGAGCACCGCGAGCGTCGTGTTTTCGAGCCGGACGCTCAAGAACAGCAATTCACGCGGCTGTTCGCTACCCGTGCCCGCTTCGATTCGCGGGAAATCCGCGGGCAAGTCGGTCACGCGCAGGAGCGTCTTCGCGAGCGCAGCGCGACCGATCAAGCCTTCGCTGCTGGCAAACCATTCCGCGGTCTTTCCGCTCAGGCCGAGGTTCGCACGGCGGCGAAACCCACCCGGCTCCGCGATGAAGAACGCGCCGGCAACCGCGCCGACGTTGTCGCATAGGAGCGTCAACGCGCGCCGACCGAGCTCGTCCGGAGGCGGATCGCCTTGCACGGCTTCGGAGACCAACATGTGCTGGGTGCGGACCCAATTTTGGGCTTCGATGTCTTGTCGCGCGGCGCGTTCGCCTTCGAGCAAATGGCGATAGCTGAGCGAGACCTCGTTCAATTGTTTGCGTGAGAGGAACGCCAACGCGGTCGCGAGCGCGATGAACAGCGGTAGGCCGAGGAAGGTCGTGACGCGGTTGTTCTCCGCATAGGCCGCGGCGCGCTGCACGCGCAAGGTTTGCTCGGTCGAGATCATCTGCTGGATGACATCGCGGATCGAATCCATGCGCCGGCGGCGTTCGGTCAGTTCGTCATGGTCGCGGTAGATTGCGAGGTTCGCGTTCGCGGCCAGCGCAGGCGCCGTGAAGTCCAACCAGGCTTCGTAGCGGCTACGCGCGACGTCACCGCGCACTTGCTGTGGCGGGTTGTCCGCCACGAGGACGTGCAAGCGGTCGAACATCGGCAGCGGCTGGGCGCGCTCGAATGGTCCGAGAAAAGTGCGATCGCCGGTGAGCAGAAAGCCGCGCACGGCCGTCTCTTGATCGACGATTTGATTTTGAATCTCGGTGAGGCGCCCGATGACTTCGTCCGTATGGTCGACCCAGTGCGCTGTGTCCTGCAATTTGACGATCTGGTAGGCGAGAATCAGCCCGACGAAGAGCAAGAGTCCCACCGGGGCGACCACCGCGATCAAGAGTCTCTGTGCGAGCAGTTTCTGGCTTTGCGATGTTTCACCGACCACTGCCGGACGCTACTTCCACCCGCCAAGCCAGACAATTGTGCGTGCCCGTTGATTCGACGCGACGCGCGCGTTGCGGCCCGCTGTGGCGCGAGTGCGCGCTATCGACGAGAGTTCGAATCACGTGAAATCAGCGCTGCGGCTTTCAATGTGGCAAAACGCGCCAAGTCGCTCTGCCCTCGCATTCTCCCTTGCGTTCGCTTCGTCATCTCTTTCCGTTCGCAGCGCGGGACTGCACTCGGTCGATCGCAGACGATAGCGAAGCTCGTCTTCAATCGGCGTCGCGACCGGGTTGGGCAATGGCGCGCAATGTCGTGAACGCGATCCGGCGCTCTCGTCGCAACCGCGTTTGCCGTGCTTCTGAGTGCGCACCCCAAAACAAAATCCAAACAACGCGCGGGCATGAACGGGAGTCAGTGTCGCCGCCGAGGACGTTGAAGAGACGGCCGGTACTCAGTCGCGAAGTGCATTTTGCAGCGGGAGGGTTTTCAACCAAGTCACTGCTCTGTCTCGAAACTGTCACGTGCAGCGAGCTATGAAGCCACGCGTTCAGCGAATCCCGCCAGTGAAGGATCTGGTGCCTCGTTTCTCGCGGGACCAGCGA
>DASYCL010000287.1:0-2008 GCA_036500245.1 Polyangiaceae bacterium
CGTCTGGGCTCGTGCTGATCGCGCTGTCCCACAAAGTGACGCTGCGGCACTCACCGTTCCTGCTGCTCGCGATCGCGATCAGCGCGATCGTGTTCGTTGCGGCCGGCGTGATCTTTCACTCGGCGGCATTCTGGCTCGGCAAAGTCGACGCGCTCGCGCGCTTGTGGTGGGAATTCATGATCACCTTCAGCATCTACCCAGAATCGATCTTCGGCGGCCGCGTGCGTTTGTTGCTCTACACCGTGATCCCCGCGGCCTTCGCCGGCATCTTGCCGGCTCGGCTCGCGCAGCAACCGAGTGCGCAAAGTTTGGCCGCCGCGCTCGGCGGTGCCGTCGCTCTCGTCTGTGCGGCGCTATTCGTGTTCGAGCGCGGCCTACGTCGCTACGAATCCGGCAACCAGATCGGAATGCGCTGATGGCAACGCGAAGCATCGTCTCGTTCGAAGCGCGGCACATCGAAGCCGCGCTCTCGCTCTATCGCGGCTGCTCGGGTGTCGGCCTGAGCGGCGGCGATTCTGCGCCAGAAATCGCGCAGTTTCTCGCACGAAACCCGAACTGCAGCGGCGTGGTGGAAACACCGGCCGGCGCGCTCGTGGGCGCAGTCCTGTGCGGCCACGACGGCCGGCGCGGCTTCCTCTATCACCTCGCGGTGCACCCGGACGAGCGCGGCCAAGGCCTCGGTCGCGCGCTCGTCGAACATGCGCTGAGCGGGCTGCGCAGAGCGGGGATTTCACGCGCGAGCATTCACGTCTTCGCGCACAACGTCGAAGGCGCAAGCTTCTGGGCCAAGCTCGGCTGGCACCTGCGCGCCGATCTCGCCGTGCAACAACTCGAGCTCGAAGACTGATTGCGCACGTCGCGCCGAACCGGAGTCGCCGAGCCAGGAGCGCCACTCAGCCCTCACTCTCGAGCCAACCGAGCGCGGCGAGTGGTTTCGCCAGCCGGCGCACGTGCACGAACGGCGATGGATTGACGGACACGCCTTTTTCGGCGCTCGAACACGCAGGCGCCTCGGTCGCGAAGCGCTTGGCGAAATCTGCGAGCAGCGCGAAGGTCTCATCGCCGCGATACACACTGTAGTGATCGTAGTCTTTGTAGTTTTCGCCTGGAGCTTCGCTGCCCGCGAGCATCCAGAATAGGGTCGCGCTGGCGCCGCGCTCGAGCGCGAGCTCGTTCCAACGGCGATAGAGCGAGAGTCGCCGTGCGAGGCCGCTCGTGATTTGCCCAGCGCCGTCCCGCTCGACTTTGATGCCGTATTCTTCGAGCACTTCGGGTTTGCCCAATTCACGCGCCAGGCGCTCGTGTTCGCCGATCCAGTGATCTGCCCAGGTCTCGCCGGTGCCCCAATCCTCTGGGTACATGTGAAACGTGCCGTAGTCGATCGCCGGCAGTGTCGTGAGCGCGCGATGGTCGACGCCATCGTTCGCGCGATACGTCCAGTGTTCGCCGCCACCGGCGAGAAATCCTTCGTCTCCAACTGCAACCAAGTGATTCGGGTCGACCGACTTGATGAACTCGGACATTTCGCCGGCCCACGACGTGAGCACGCTCGCGGGCACGCCCGATCCGCCACGCGGCTCGTTACCGAGCTCCCAAGCAAAGATCGTCGGATCGTCGCGATAACGACGATGGTTGAGCGTGTTCTCGCGCGACAGCAAATGAACGACCCAGTCCTTGTACGCTCGTTTGACGGGTGCCTCGCTGTAGAAATCGCGATGCGCGCTGAACCCGTACCAGGCCAAGTACTGGTCCATGCCGCCGAACTCTTTCCAATTGTTGGTCAGCACGATCACGACTTTCAGGCCCATTTGGCCTGCCTGCGCGAGCGCGTAGTCCAAGCTCTCGAGGCCGCTCGCGCCGTCGTTGTAGATCGGACGCTTGGCCTCGGGATCCCAAGCTTGGAAGTAAAAGCCGTCCTTGGAGCCGGCGCCGTCGACGCTTTTGACACTGCCGTCGAGCGAGCCGCGATCGATGAAACCCCAAATCCGCAGCACCTTGACACCCATGC
>DASYCL010000288.1:0-2211 GCA_036500245.1 Polyangiaceae bacterium
GATACGCGGCATATTCGCGACCAAGTTCGTCCGAATCCCCGGAAAGCTCGATAGCTGCCCCATGAAGCGTCACTCCAGCGACATTGAAGTGCCAACCCCAATCAACGCGCAGCGCCTCGACATGCGCCTTCACACCGGGCATCAGCGGCACGCGCAAATCCAAATTCTTCAGCCAAACCCCGCCAAACCCCGAACGCACCTGGCCGATCGAAAGCGTGAGTCCACGGCGCTCGGCCGCGCTTTTCGCGAGCGCGCGCACGACCGGACCGAAACTCAGCACGCTGATTCCAAGAAGTGTCGCTACTGCCCCGAGCAAAGCGACGATCCGCGTGCGTCGAGGAAGATCGGACAGCACGCTCATTCGACGTTTTCAGCCTGCGCGGTCGGCACACGCTGCTGCCGCAATTCGCCGCGCCTCGCGCCGCGCAACCTCTCGATCAGCGCCTCCATCGCGGCGAGCCGCAAACCGGTTCGCCCAGCCGCCCATGGTGTGCGAAGGACCGCACCGAGCGCAGTGACGTAGTCGTCGAGCTGCCCAACGCGACGCTCGAGCACACGAATCGCGGCCTCACGCAAATCCAAACGCGCGGGTATCGCGATGCCTTCGCCACGCAACAATTCGGACGCGTAAAATCCCCAACTCGCAAGCACGTCCCCGGGCCGAAAGAACGAGCTCAAGCGCCAGGCAAACTCGGCGCGCGGCTCGCCCCCGCTGATTTGCGCTGCAAGCAAGTGACTATGCGCTTCGAACGACGGCGCGAGCGCGCCGCTCGGCTTGATGAACGCCTCGAAGCGTTCGCCAGTTGCAGGACGTACGATCGCCCAATGCACGACTTCTGGGGTTGGGGCACCCGGCGAACCATAGGGCCACGCGTTCGCTTCCCCATATCCGACAATCAGCGACTCCGGACGTTCGCTGAGGACCGGCAAAACCAGCGGCCGTTCGCGCCGCACCGCATTCAAGCGATGTCGCGGATGCGCCTCTCGCGCGACGAATTCGAGCTGCGTCTCGACCATTGCATCGAACGGCTCGAGCAACTCACGCACTGCTTCGGCGCGCCCCTCGAGCACGCCAAGTGCCACCGAAAGTGCCTCGATCGTCGACAAACAATGTGCTTCTGGCTCTCGACGAATCCGATAGCGGCTGAGCTCACTCGGTGCGAGCCGATAGCGCGGCAAGTCACGCAAGAACGGATTCAACTTGAACAACTTGGACGCTTGCCACCAAGTCCCGTCAATCACGACGAGCGTCGCCGGTGACCGCGGTGGCTCCGCCATGAGATCCGTCGCGTCTTCGCCCGGATAGAGCAAAATCGCGGGCGCACCCGGATTGGCGAGTGCGTCGCGTAGCGCGCGGTCCGTCGAGAAATCGAGCCCCACATGGAGCGACGAATTCTCGAGCCCGAGCGCCGCGATCCGCGCCGTATTGATCGGCACATCGCTTTCGCGCGGGTGCTGCAGGATCACGACGCGCGTGCGAGTCGCAATCGGGCGAACCGCGGCGCAGTAACAGACGCGCGCCGGTCGACGACATCGCCAACACATCTCGCGCGCCACCTGCACGCGCCGACCATGGATCGACGCGCGTCCCATTGCACTCGAAGAGTTGATCACGAGCTGGAACGACGGTAAAAAACTACCTATCGCGGCCGGCCAGCCGCCTATTTTCCGAAGCAAAAAAAAGCTCCGAGGAGTAAACCTCGGAGCTTTTTGGGCAATTAGCCCGGCAGCGTCCTACTCTCCCACACGGTTGCCCGTGCAGTACCATCGGCTCCGAAGAGCTTGACTTCCGAGTTCGAGATGGGATCGGGTATGGCCTCTTCGATATTGCCACCGGAAACGATTGGGCGTCCGCGCCAGCTTTTTGATGCTGTTATTTGCGCTGCTCACGATTGACTCTCACCGCCTCGGTAAGGTCGAACCGAGAGTTCGTTAAAGATCGGCAAAGTGCCAATCTCGCCCGGACTCTGAGTACCAATTACAATGTTTGCCTTAGAGAATAAGTCAAGCCGCACGGTCTATTAGTACCAGTTAGCTCCGCACCTCGCAGTGCTTCCACACCTGGCCTATCAACCACGTAGTCTACGTGGGACCTTTAGTGACTTACGTCAGGGATACCTAGTCTTGAGGCCAGCTTCCCGCTTATATGCTTTCAGCGGTTATCTGTTCCGAACATAGCTACCCGGCTATGCCACTGGCGTGACAACCGGA
>DASYCL010000289.1:0-7523 GCA_036500245.1 Polyangiaceae bacterium
CGATCCCAAAAACGAGTACAAGAAGGAGGGCTACAACCTCTTCTTGAACATGATGGCTAAGATCTCGAGCAGCGTGCTGATCAAGTTGTTCGAAGCGCAGGTACATCGCCAAGAGGAGATCGAAGCGATCGAAGCCGAGGCCGAAGCCAAACACCGCGCCGAGCTCGAAGCCGCGATCGCGCGCCATCCCGGGGACGCCGCGGATCCGACACCCGAGGCCGCGCCGCTCCCCGCGCAAGCCAGGCGCTCCGCGCCGCCTGCGCCGAAGATCGGGCGCAACGACTTGTGTCCCTGCGGCTCGGGCAAGAAGTTCAAGAAATGCCACGGTGCGATCTTGGAAGAAGACGCCGGAGCAGCGGACGACGATGACGAGGTCGCGCCTCCCGCCGCGTGATCGAGATTCGTCCCGCGAAACTCGCGCATCATGATCGAGGTCACTGACCTGACGAAGGACTACGGCACCGTGGTTGCGGTGCAGAGTGTCTCGTTTTCGGTTGGAAAAGGCGAAATCGTCGGCTTTTTGGGGCCAAACGGCGCCGGCAAAAGCACGACACTACGCATCCTGTCCGGTTTTTTGGGTGCCACCCAAGGCACCGTACGCATCGCCGGTCACGACATCGTCGCCGCGCCGCTCGCCGCGCGCCGCTCGCTCGGTTACATGCCGGAGAGCGCGCCGCTCTATCCGGAAATGCGCGTCTCGGAGTATTTGCTGTTTCGCGCGCGGTTGAAGGAAGTGCCACGCGCGAAGCGCACCCTTGCGGTGTCCGAGGCCATGCAACGCGCGGGCGTGGCGCACATGGCAGGAACCGTGATTCAGCATTTGTCGAAAGGCTATCGCCAGCGCGTCGCGCTTGCGGATGCACTCGTCGCCAATCCTCCGCTCTTGATCTTGGACGAGCCGACGGCAGGACTCGATCCGAACCAAATTCGGGAAGTGCGCGCGCTGATCAAGGACCTGGGCCAAGATCGCACGGTGCTGCTCTCGACGCACATCTTGTCCGAAGTCGAGGCCACCTGTGAGCGCGCGATCGTAATCGACCGCGGCAAGCTCGTCGCCGAGGGCACGATCGACGAGCTCCGCGCGCGACAAAAAGCTTCGACCGTGAGCGTCCGCGTGCGCGACCCGAATGCGAACGCGGAGGCCGCAGTCAGCGGAATTCCCGGCGTTTCTCTGGTTTCGACGCGCCAGGACGAAGGCGCCACGGAGCGCCGCACGCTCACGCTCGCGCTCGATACGGGCGTCGACCCGGACGCGACAATCGAACGAATCGCCGCTGGCTTGATCAACAACGGCATCGGCGTGCACGCGCTCGTGCCGGCCAAAGCTTCGCTCGAGCAGATTTTCAGCGAACTGACGCAGCACGAACGCGAGAGCGAAACTCACGGCGAAAAGAAAGACGAGGCTTCGTCGTGAACGGCCTCATCGCTGTGTACCGGCGTGAAGTGTTGAGCCTTTGGGTCACGCCGCTCGCTTGGGTGCTCGTCACGGTGTTCTTGCTCCTGCAAGGCGCGATCTTCTATTCGATCATCGCGCACTTCACGAACATGGCCGAGGTCTCGGCCGACTCCGGCCCACTTCAAACCTACTTTGGCCAAGAATCGATTTTCTTGCTGATGAGTCTGCTCCTCGTGTGCCCCGCGTTGAGCATGCGCGTGTTCGCCGAAGAGCGCCGCAGCGGCACGATCGAGTCCCTGCTCACCGCGCCGGTCACCGCGGCGGGCGTCGTGCTCGGGAAATACGCTGCCCTGCTCACGACTTACATGTTGATCTGGGCGCCCACCTTACTTTACGTCGTAATTCTGCGGAAAACCGGGGTGGTCGACTGGGGCGTCGTTGGCTCGAGTTACCTCGGCCTGTTCGGTATCGGCGCGGCCTATTTGGCCATCGGCACGCTCATGAGCGCTCTGACCAAGAGTCAGCTCGTGGCGCTCTTGCTCACGATCTTCTTCGTGTTCGGGTTGTTCATCCTCGGCGTCGGTGAATACATCTTCGAGCCAGGTTTGTTCCGCGATATCTGCGCCCACGTCTCGATGATGGGACAGATGGAAGATTTCTCGCGCGGCATCCTCGATCTGCGGCGCATCGTCTTCGACGGATCGGTGACGGCACTCGGCCTGTTTCTGACCGCGCGCGTGGTCGACTCTTGGAGATGGGGATGAGCGCGAACACGCCGACCCAGGGCGGCCCGTCGCGCAAGTTCAAGACCTTCGCGGCGATCGGTGTGCTCGGCGCTGCGCTCTTGGCCGTGAACGCGAATGTGCTCGTAGCGCGCTGGTACAAGCGCTGGGATCTCACCTCCGAGAAGCTTTACACGCTGTCGCCCGCGACGACTCAAATCCTCCACGCGCTCGATCAGCCGCTCGAAGTCACGGTGCTGCTCGCCAAGGCCGATCCGCTGAATCTGAGCGTGCGACAAATGCTCACCGCCTACGGTGCCGAGACCACGAAGCTACATCCACGGTTCGTCGATCCAGATCAAAATCCCGCTGAATTTCAGGCCTTGCAGCAAAAGCTCGGACTCATGACCGGCCGCGCAGAAGACGGCCGCGTGGTGACCGACGCGGCCGTGGTGGTGTCGCGCGGCGACCGGCATTGGTTCGTCACGAGCGAGGAGCTCGTGCACTATGACGAGGAGTCCGGCAAGGCCCAACCTCGGCTCGAACAAGCGCTGACTGGCGCCGTCGCCAACGTGCTCGGCGACAGCAAAGCCAAGGCCTGCTTTTCGATCGGTCATCGCGAACTCTCGACCGATGACGTGGGCCCGGAAGGCCTGGCCGAAGTGCGGCACCGCTTGGAGAAGAGCAACTTCGAGGTGAGCACGGTCGATTTGGGCGCACCGGGCGCAAAGCTCGACGAGTGCCAGCTCTTGGTAGTGCCCGGCCCAGAGGTGCCGTTCGACGAAGCGGCGACGAACCGCGTCGTGAGCTTCATCAAAGGTGGCGGCAACGCGTACATTCTGGCTGCGCCGATTTTGGGCGAAGACCGGCGCGTCGAGCCCTCGGGACTCGAGCCGATCGGCGCGTTAATCGGCGTCGATTTCGGACGCGATCTCGTGCTCGAGACGGACGCGGCGCTACGTTTGCCGCGTGGCGCCGGCGAAGTCTTTTTTGCGACGCCGAAGCCGCACGAGGTGACGCGCGGGCTCGAGCGCGAAGGCGTCAAAATCGACTCGCGTGTGCTCGTGAGCAGCAGCCAAAGCCTACGTATCTTGCCGAATTCCCCGGCCAAAGTGCTGCTCGACTCGAGCGACCGAGCGCTCAGCCTGCGCGACTTGAGCTCACTCCTCGATCCGAACAAGAAGGACGACCCCATCGAGCACGCGCCGAGCGCGACGTACTCGCTCGCGGTCGCCGCCGAGTTACCGAAGCCCGTCGGATCGACCGCGAAGTACGGTCCGCGCGTCGTGCTCGCCGGCTCGGCGAATTTGGTTTGGAACCGCAACTACGGTGACTCGTCTTTGTTCGGCGATCGCTTGTTCAGCGAAAACGCGCTGAGTTGGCTCGGCTCACGGCCAGCCTTGGTGAGCGTTCCAGAAAAGGCGCAGCACGACGTCGGGATTTCGTTGAGCGAGAGCTCGCTCGGTGAGGTGCTGCGCTACGTGTTGATTTACATGCCGGGCTGCGCGGCGGCCCTCGGGGTGTTCGTACTGCTACGACGACGTTCACTGGAGAAGAAATCGCGGCTGGAAGAGCGCGCATGAAGCCGTCGATCGCGCTCATCGTCAACGGTTCGATCGCGCTGCTCGGGCTCGGATCATTGATCGCGATCGTGAGCACGCGCGGCCTCTCGACGACCAGAGACACTGAAGGGCGCGAGCAAAATCTTTTTCCAGTGTTCCGCGTCGAGGACGTAAAGAGCCTCGAACTATCGGCAAATGGCCAGCAAATCGCGCTCGAACGCGAAGTGGCTAAAGACGGCGGTGCGGCCTCGTTCCTGCTCACCCGGCCGGTGAAAGAACTCGCGGACGCGACCACGGCGGAAAAATTCCTCGACGGCTTGGCAAACGCGAAGGCGCTGCGTCCGGTGGCGGAAGGCACGAGCCAGAGCACACTCACGCTCGACAAGCCGGGCGCCCGGATCGTGCTTCACACGACCCAGCTCGACTATGAGCTCGACGTGGGCGGCGCGGCACCGGCGCCGAGCGGCGCTCGCTACGTCGCCGTGAGAAGCGCAGGAGCACCCCCCAAAATATTCTTGGTTGGGAAATCCACCGCGGAAGATTTGAGCTTCGAGCTCGATGCATTCCGGCGGCGCAGCATCGTCTCGATCGGTCAAAGCGATGTCACGCGCGTCGGCATCAAGAGCCCGAAGCTCGATCTCGCGCTCGCGCGCGGCAAAGGAAAAATGTTCTTTGTCGAAGGCGTTCACGCGCTCTGCGCGGATCGCGACACAGTGACGAGTTTGTTTTTTCAATTCGACCGCATGTCAGCGACTCGCTTTTTGCCGAACCGTGAAGCGGCCGCTGCGCTCGCTGACAATCCTGCGCATTTCTCGCTGGAAGCCAAGGATCCAGCTGCCAGCGTGCGCTTCGACTTCGGCGGCGCATGCCCCGGGGACGAGACGCAAGCGGTGGTCGTACGCGCGGCACCGAGCGCGCAAAGCGCGTGTACGTCGCGCGAGCTCGACGCGACGCTGGCGCTCTCGCGCGATGCGTTCGTGGACAAGCACGCTTTTTCACTGCACGCCGATGAAGTCGAAGAGCTCGACATAGCGAGCGACGGCGAAAACAAATTCCGCTTGGTGCGCAAAGGCACCGGCTTCGTGCTGCACGCAAAGACTGAAAGCGACGTCACGCTCGAAGCCGGGAACGGGAAAATCACGGATTTGCTCGAAGCTCGCGGCACGATTCTCGAAAACCCGAAGCTCGGCGAGCTCGGCCTCGAACCAGCGAAGCTCACCGTCGCGCTGCATTCGTCCGCGGGGCGCGACGAAGACGTGAGCGACGAAGTCGTGCGCGTCGGGAATAGGACGAGCACCGGCGATCTGTACGTGTATCGCGAAACGGACGGCGCCGCGCTGCAAATTCCGCGCGATCATGCGCGCGCGTTCGCCCTCGATTCGACCTTATTGTACCCGAAAAGGCTGACCGAATTCGGCCCATCGAGCTTTATTTCAGCCGAAATCGAGCGCCGCGCAGGTCGCGAGATCTTGAGCCGGCAGGATGGCGGCGCGCTCGAGCTCACGAGCCCGAAAGGATTCATCGCGGACGCCGCGCTCAGCGCGGAAGTGGTCCGCGCGCTCGGAGCGCTCGAAGCCGAGCGCTTCGTGGCCGACAATGACGACGGCTCGTTCGGGTTTTCGCACTCGCCGCTGCGCGTGCATTTCGCATTCAAGACCGAAACCAACCCGAAGCTCGAGCACACGCTCCGCTTCGGGGATGAAACCGCGCTCGGCGTCTACGCGACGCTCGACGAAGCTGGACCGGTCTTCGTGCTGCCCCGCGACGTCGAAGAGACGCTCGACACGCTACTCGTCAATCGCATGCCATTTTCGCTCGACGCGGCGATGTTCTCGAGCTTCACGCTCGCATCTGCCGGGAAAAATTTCCGCTTCGTGCGTCATGGCGACCACTTCGAGCAAACGCCAGCTGGCAATTTCCCCGCCGACAAGCTCGCGGATCTACTCGAAGCGATTTCGAATCTGCGCCCCGAAGCCGCGCTTCACACTGGGCCACCGGAGCCCGCCGAAGGCCTGGCCAAACCGATTCTGACGCTGCAAATCACGCCCCAGAACGCGGCGCCGGAGACGCTGACATTCGGCGCCGGAGATTCCTTTCGCGATACGAGCATCTTTTACCTGCGCCTGAGCGGAGTGGATGCGACGTTCGTGATCGCACAAAACAAGGTGCGCCCGCTACTCGCCGCGTTTTGAAGCGCGCCGCGCTCAGTTGACGAGTTTTTCAGCTCGCACGGGGCGACTCCAGATCGCATCCCAATTCTTGCGATACTCGTCAGTCGCGACTTGGACAGGGCCGGAGTGCGACGTACTCGCGTCGAGCGCCGGCACTTGACGGTCGCTCGCTGACTCCTGCGCTTTGAATTGCACTTCGACGTCACAGAGCGCGGGGCAATTCTCGCGCGGGCGAAGCTTCACGACTTCGCCGCTGATCGGCACACCTTCGCGTAGCGGGCGCACGGCGCCGAGCTCGAGGCGATTGTCGCGCGCGCGCAAGATCCGATATCCGCCGTCGGACGTGACGCCGTGGATCAGCGCAACGTCGGGCGAGCTCGCCTCGGCCGGCTCGCGATCGCCTGCGTCGGCGAGAGCGGGCTTTTTCGTCGTCACCACTCAGGTGTATCTCAGCTCGCGTGTTCTCGCCAGAATTTACGCGCTCGGTGAGCCCGGGGGAAACGGCGGCGCCGCGCGCTCACATGCCAATCGCAGTGCGATAGACCCAGCCGACGTTGCCCTTCACGTCGTACTTGATGCGGTACCAGTCGCCGCGGCGACCCGTGACCGCAACCCGCGTGCCCTGCAAAACGCGCGCGATCACGGCGCCGTCGCGGCTCGCCGATGAACGAACGAGCGCCACGTCCCAGCTCACGGTTGCATGCCCGCTCGCTTCGGTCACTTCGCCCGGCTGAGTCTCCACGGCGCCGGCTTCGGCTGCTGCGGCCTTCGCGGCCTCGGCCTTGGGAAACTCGACTTTATAAAATACAGAATAGGCGTCGGCTTGATGTTTGATGCCGACGAGCGACACGTTCGAAAATTCTTTTTTCTCGCAGTCGAGCAGTTTGTCGACGTCGTTTTGCGTCAAAGAAGTGCTCTTGCCGCTCTTGATCGCTTTGACGCGCTCCGCCTCGAAATCCAAATCGAAGCCGAGCGAGAGCACGCCTTCCATCCGCGCAGCGCCTTCGCACGCGCCGAGCGCTTGGATGTGCGGCCGCGCGATGCCGTCGAAATCGACGTGGTCGCAGTCGTCTTTGCGCTTCTTGCCTTTGACCTTGCAGGCGACGAACTGCGGATCGCTGATCACTGGGCGATCGATCGCAGGCGGCACGTCTGCCGCGGCAGCTGGCGGCGGTTCCGACTCGGCCGATCCGGGCGGCGCAGCGACGCCCTTTGCGTCGCCCGGCGCCCCAGTCAAATCCGCGCTGCCGCTTTCAGCAGGCTGGTTCGGCACGCTCGGCACGAGCTTGAAACCAGCCAAGTGCGGCCAGAGCACTCCGACCGCAAACCCTACCGCGACGATGACGCCGACGCGCCCGAAGCGCACCGACTCTTCTTTCGCGGTCGGAACCTCGATCTTGAGGGGTTGTTGTCGTCGCTCTGCCGCCACGTCTGTTTGTTCCTCGAGCCGTTCAGCGCTCGGTTTGTACCATACCCAAGCCGGCGAGCCGCCAGGACCAGGGCCCAGCCGATTTTCAGGCCGAGCTTTCTTGCCACGCAAGACCTGTAAACGAGTCGTTAGAATTCTTCGGGTTTTGTGGTGATTAAATCGGAGCCGCCCGTAAGGTCTTTCATCCCGCAAACGATCCGTAGAGGATAAAGCCCTCCGCGCCATGAAGCAGTGTCAGCAGTG
>DASYCL010000290.1:0-1640 GCA_036500245.1 Polyangiaceae bacterium
ATTGGGAACAGAGCGCGCTCGCGATCGACGCCAAGCTTTCCGATGGCGTGCGTGGCTCGATCGACGACGCATTGCTGGCCGCGCCGCTGCCGCCCGAACCCGGCGAGCCCGCGACGTTTTCCGCGACGCAAACTCCGCTCACGAACTCGGGCGTGCGCACGCAGAGCCTTGCCGAGATGGCCCGGCGCAGTGTCGAGCAGAAACAAGCGGGCGAGCGCGAGCTCTTGCGCGCGAGCTTTGCACTCGCCGCAGAGCGACCGAACGCGGAAGAGAGCGCCGCGCAGCGCGAAGCCGTGAGCTCGGTGCGCACGGTGGAAACGTCGCACTCGGTGCCGGCGGCAGCGCCGACGCGGGCCGCGAAAGTCCCCCCCAACCCAATGCCAAAAGGCGTGCTCGGGTTGGGCGTGCTTGCACTGGCCGCCGCAGCGCTGCTCTGGTTGCGCAAACCCGCGCCCGAACCGCTGGCGCTGAATGTCGCGCCCGTGACTCCGATTGCAGCAAACGCGGCGACCGCGACGCCGATCGCGCAAGCCGCGAATCCGGCGAATGCCGCGCGCGCGAACGAAGTTGCGCCGGCAGCGGTCGATCCGAATTCGCTTTCAGCGGAGGGTGCGACGGCGAAGCCCGCCGAAGTTGCACATGCAACTAAGCCGAGCGCCGCAGCGCCGGGTTCGGCCGCGCCCGGAACGAGCGCAATAGCCAGCGAACCCAGCCCAGAGAAGATCGTCTTGGAAGACGATCAGCCGAGCGCGCCGGCGACCGCGGCAGCCGAGAAGCCCGCGGAGAAAGCGCTGCCGCCAGATCCCGCGCTGCGCCCGGCGGACAGCACGACCACGGGCGCGATCCCGGTGAAGCCTTCGACCGGCGCGGTGCAAGCCGCGCTCGGCGCGGTGATGAGCGGCGCGCGTCACTGCGTGGCGGGAGACGAAGCGCCGTCGAGCGCCGTGGTGGTGTTCGGCTCGGACGGTCACGTGCAGAGCGTGAGCGTGAGCGGACCGGCCGCGGGCAAGCCTTCGGGCGCCTGCATCCAGAGCCAATTGTCGCACGCGCGCGTGCAACCGTTCGCCCAATCGAGCTTCAGCATCAACGCCACCGTGCGCCCGGATTGAGCCGCGAAATCGCGGACTTCGCGGCGCTTGCACCGGTACACGCCGAAATCCAGATGGAACCCGCGGCCGCGCGTTGACAAGGCCCGATCCTTCGCTCATAGTCCCGGCCCCTCGCGCCCTTTCGGGCTTTTTTCGAAGGTATTCTGATGGTTTCTTCCACTCGGCAGACCGAACGTCGCAGGTTCATCCGTGCGCGCAGCCACGGCGCCCACAAGAAGGCGGCGGCAACGCCCAAATTCCCGGTTCACCCCGAGGGCTACGATCCCAAAGCCGCGGACTCGCGCAAGGCGAAGAGCTGAGCTTAGGCTCCGCTGAAGGATTTTTCGACGTAATGGCCAACCACGCATCAGCAGAAAAACGCAATCGCCAACGCCTCGTTCGTGCCGAGCGCAACCAAGGCGTGCGGAGCGCGCTCCGTACCGCGGTGAAGAAGGCGCGCGCCGCCATCGCCGCCGGCAATCCGGAAGCCGCGAAGGCGCCGGTCGCCGCAGCGTCGAAGGCGCTGGCGAAAGCCGTGAGCAAAGGCGTCGT
>DASYCL010000291.1:0-2906 GCA_036500245.1 Polyangiaceae bacterium
CACGATTTGCGTCGCGGCAAGGCTCGTGCCTTCCGGAGCGCGCACCGAGACGTTCATCTGCGCTTCGTCGTTACGCGGCAAAAAGCCCTTGTCCGCGACTTTGACCAGCGGCACGCACGAACCGAGCGTGCCGCACGCGAGCAGGACGATCAGCCAGCGCCGGCGCATCGCGAACCCGAGTACGGAGGAATAGAGCCGTTCCACCGGTTTGTAGCCGAGATCGACGATGCGCTCGAGCAGCGGCTTCTTGTCCGCTAGACCGTGGTTCACTTTGAGCCAGCGCGAAGCGAGCATCGGCGTGAGCGAGAAGCTCACCAGCAATGAGACGCCGATCGAAAATGCCATCGTGACGCCGAAACTCTTCAAAAATCGTCCCGGAATGCCGGCCATGAATGCGACCGGCAAAAACACCGCAATCAGCGACAGCGTGGTCGCGAGCACGGCGAGCCCGATCTCCTTCGTGCCTTTGAACGCCGCTTCGCGCGGGTTCAATTTCTTCTCGTCGACGTAACGAAAAATGATTTCGAGCACGACGATCGCGTCGTCGATCACGATGCCGACCGCGAGCGCAAGCGCGAGCAACGTGATCGTGTCGAGCGTGAACCCCTCCACCCACATGCAGGCGAACGTGCCAATGATCGAGGTCGGAATTGCGATCGCCGCGATCAGCGTGCTGCGGACGTTGCCGAGGAAAATCAGAACGACCACCGCCGCGAGTAGCGCGCCGACGATCAAATGCTCCTTCACCGCATCCACGCTGGTGCGGATCACGCCCGAGTCGTCGCGCACGATCTCGAGGTGGTAGCCGGGTGGCAGCGTTTTTTGCAAATCGCCGAGTCGGTATTTGATCTCGTCCGCGACTTGCACGGTGTTCGAGCCTGATTGCTTGCGCACCGCCATCACGACGGTCGGTTCACCGTTGCGCAGCGCGGAGCTCTCGATCTCTTCGGCGCCGTCTTCGACCCGCGCGACGTCTTCTACCAAGATCGGATGAGTGCCTTGTTGTTTGACGACGAGCGAGCCAATTTCAGCCGCGGTTTCCACGCGGCCGTGCACGCGCAGCGTGAGCTGCTCGGGCCCGGTGTCGACGTGGCCGCCGGGCATGGTCAAATTCTGCGCGTCGATCGCGCGCTGCACGTCGGTCGCCGTCACCCCTGAGGCGCGCAAGCGCAGCGGGTCGAGCCAGACGTTGACCTGTCGCTTCCGTCCGCCGAGGATCTTCACGCCGCCGACGCCGGAAATCGTTTCGAGCTGACGGCGCACGCGCTTGTCGGCGTATTCGGTCACTTCCGTGATCGGCCGGCTCGACTTGAGCGCGATGTAGATGATCGGTGCTTGATCCGGATCGAGCTTGGTCACGACCGGCAGATCGATGTTCTTTGGCAGCTCCGGGATCACCGCATTCAAGTGATCGCGCACTTCTTGGGCGGCCACGTCGACGTCCTTTTCGAGCAAGAACGTGATGAACACCTGCGACACGCCTTCGGCGGAAACCGAGCGCAGCTCGTCGATGCTACTGATGGTGTTGACGGCTTCTTCGACTTTGTCGGTGATTTCGGTTTCGACGTCTTCGGGCGCGGCGCCGGGCAGGCGCGTGGTGATCGTGATGATCGGCAGATCGATCTTCGGGAAGCGATCGACGCCGAGCTTCGAATAGCCGAACAGGCCGATCACGCCGATCAACAAGATCAACACTGTCGCAAAGATCGGACGGCGAATGCAGATGTCAGCTAGCCACTGCATTTTGCCCCCTCACTCGACGCGTGCGCCGTCGTGAATCGTCGGCGGCGGATTGAGCACGAGCGATTCTCCGGCCTTGATTCCGCTCACGATGGCGATCACGCCGTTCTGTTCCTCACCGAGCTGCAGCACGCGCTCTTCGACGCGGCCATCCACCACGGCGTAGGCGCGCGGTGGGTCCAAGTCCTTGCGCACCGCCGGAAGCGGCGCGACGACCGCGGGCTTCATCCCAATTTGAAGACGCACCGTCGCGAACATGCCGGGACGCAATTTGCCGTCCGCGTTCGGCACCACGGCGTCGACCACCAAATCGCGCGAGGACTCGCGCACGTTCGGGCTGATGAAGCGCACCTTGCCGGAAAAAGTTTGCTCGCCGTAGGCCGCGACTTGAAAATCGACCGCCAAATCCGGCTTGATCAAGGCAATGTTCGCCTCGGGCACGCTGAGCTCGAGGCGCAGCGGATCGATCGCGTAGAGCGACACGACGCGCGTGCTCGGCTGCACGTACTGCCCGACGTTCACGTAGCGCTCTCCGACCACGCCCGAGAACGGAGCGCGAATCACCGAGTCTCCGACCATCTTCGCGGCGGAGCCGTGCTGCGCGGCCGCCGCAGCCACCGACCACTGCGTGCCACTGCACTGCGACATGGTGCGATCGTATTCGGCCTTGGAGATCGCGCCGGAGTCGTACAACTGCTTGGCGCGATCGCACTCGGTCTTGGCTTGGTCGGCTTGGGTTTTTGCCAGTTGCTCTTGGGCGAGCGCAGCCGTGGCGCTGAGCGCCGCGGCGCGCGCGTCGAGTGTCGCCAAGAGCTCACCCTGCTTGACGGCTTGGCCGCGCTCGACGTTGGTCGTGAGCACTTTGCCGTTCGCGTCCGCCGCGATGTCCGACTGCTTGTCCGCGAGCAAACTACCTGTGAGGGTGAGAAATTCCGGCATCGGCTGCTGCGTGGCCGGCGCGGTGCTGACGTGAATCGGCGCTTCATCCTTGGCGGCGCTCGTCGGTGCCGCCTCGGATTGTTTACAAGCTGGCGATGAGCAGACGACGAGCGCCGTGAAAAGCAGGGATTTTCTGGGTCGAAGCATCGGGGACCAATCAGCCTGGGCAAGCCGGCACGCGCGGCGCTAGTGGCGTGGCGCGCTCTTCTACACCAGCTGCGTGGGCT
>DASYCL010000292.1:0-11468 GCA_036500245.1 Polyangiaceae bacterium
AGCAATTGCCCGAGCACCCACTTACCGCGCTTCACCGGCGAGCTACGATGCGGCAGCGAAGTTACTGTGAGCAACGCCGCTTGACGGAGTAACCCGCCGCGCTCGGCACCGCTCAAATCCACCTTGGCGAATTTCGCGCCGGGCCGCGCGGCGAGCCCGTAAAAGCTCGCCAGGTTGTCGTCGAGGTAAGTGAAGCGAGCGGTCAGCAATTCTTCGACGGGCAGCGGTCGACGCAAAAATTCGGCGAAAAAGCGGCGGGTTTCCTCGGTCATTCCGGCGCGCGTTCGAGCGTCGAAGTTCAAGTTGCCGTCGACTTGATGATCATCGAGTGCCCGCAACAACAGCCATTGTCCGGCAAAGTCGTCGACCAACGCGACCGAGCGCGGGTCGGCCAGCATGCGCTCGGTCTGCTTTCGCAACCCCGAGGCCGCACTGAGCTCGCCGGAGCGCGCCGCACGAAAGAGCTCAGCGTCCGGCATCGAGCTCCACAAAAAATACGACAAGCGCGAGGCGATCTCGTAGTCGTTCAAGCGCCGCACGACGGGCGCGTTTGGCTGCGTGTCGAGCTCCAAGCGAAATAAGAAATGCGGTGAGAGCAAGATCGCGCGCACCGCGAGTTCGATGCCGTGCTCCACGCTTTCGCCGGACTGGGTCGCAGCGCGCACCAACGCGAAAAGACGATCGACGTCACTCGACGTCAGCGGGCGCCGGAACGCGCGCTCGGCGAAGTGCTGCAGAATTTGCCGCACACAGCCGTCCCCGCCGCGCCCGGGATCACAAATCAAGACGCGCGCGCGCCTGGCCTCTGCCTCCGCTTTGGTATCGAGCGGACCCTCGACGCTGACGAAATCGATCAGCAGATTGCGATCCAGCCGCGTTTTCGCATCGAAGAAGTCATTCAGAAACGAAACTTCGATCGTGTTTTCGCCGCTGCTAAGCGACGCCTCGCGACTGAATTCGCCGGGCGCGTCAGCGACGTTCGGCACGTCATTCACGAAGAGCTCGCGACTCGCGACGGCGACTCGCATGCGCACCGGTTCGGTCCCGGATTGTTCGCCCCAAGCGCGCACGGTCACGCGATATCGGCCGTGTGCGCTGAGCTCGAATTTGGCGAACACGCTGCCGTTGCTCGCGAGGTTGAATGCCGTCGCGCGTCGCCCACCAAAACTGCTCTGCAGCGTTTCGCCTTCGACGACTTGCTTCGTCGGGGGCGGCGGCAACGGGGCGAAGGCTTCGGCGGCGAGTTGCTCGGCCGCGTGCTCGTAAGCTTGAAACTGGAGTGGCGAAATGCTGAGCACGCCGGCGTTGTTGTCGAAACCGAACGCGTGATCGTCGTTGGGGAAGAGCAACGCAGGTTCGAGCTCACTGCCGAACAGCTCGCGCACGGTGTTGTCGTATTCGGCGCGATTCAACCGATGGAGCAGCGGATGCCCGGGATCGTCCGCCGAATCGGGCGCGACCCTTTTTCCGACTGAAGACTCGAGCCGCGGCGCAGCGGCGCACGAGAGCGCGCAGCACGACGCGATCCCAAACAGTAGCCAGAGCGCACGCTTCGAGCTCACGGGCAACGTCGCATTCTAGCTGCAACGCCTCGCCGAACCATGACAAATTGCGCGCATGCGAGTGTTGATCACGGGCGCGGCAGGCGCGATTGGTAAGCCGGTGTGCGAGTTCCTCGCGCAGCGCGGACACGAGGTGCGCCGCTTCGACCGCTCGCCGAGCGGCGACGGCGCCGTGATCGCGGACATCGCCGATACCAAAGCCGTATTCGACGCCTGCGCGAGCGTCGACGCGATCTTGCATTTGGCTGCCACGCCTGACGATGCGCCTTTTCTGGAATTGATTCCGCCGAACGTCATCGGCGTCTTCAACGTGCTCGACGCAGCGCGGCGCCACGGCGTCGGGCGCGTCGTGCTGGCGAGCTCGGTGCAAGTTTCATGGAGTCCGGGTCCAGATCAAAAACGCAGCGCGGCACACGCGACCCCACGCAATCACTATGCGCTGACCAAACTATGGTCGGAGCACATGGCCGAGATGTATAGCCGCGTGTACAAGATGTCGATCGTCGCGGCGCGTATCGGCTGGATGGTAAGAACCATGACCGAAGCTCTTGCAATGCGAACTCGCTCGATGATGCGAAACTACGTCAGTCGGCGGGATATCTCGCATTTCATGGCCTGCGCGATCGAGACTCCGAATTTGGAGTTCGACGTATTTTACGCGATCGGGCCGGGCGGCGCGCATTGCTATGATTTGGATTCGCCGCGCCGCGCAATCGGGTATGAACCGCAGGATCACTTTCCGAGCGGCTTGCCCTTCGCGTTGCCGGAAGAAGACGGTTGATCCGATCACTCGACTTCGGGCAGAAGCTCCTGCGCCGAGCCGCTGCGTTCGACCTTGCCGGCGCGGAGCAAGGTGACTCGTTCGCCCAAACGGTGCGCTAAAGCTCGATCGTGTGTGACCAAAACGACCGGGATCGGCGCGGACGCGATGTGCTCGATCAACTCTGCGCTGAGCTCTTGCGCCAACTCCCGATCCAACGCGGAGAACGGCTCGTCCAGAAGCAGAGCGCGCGGCTCACTCGCCAGCGCGCGCGCGAGCGCGACGCGTTGCGCTTCACCACCCGAGAAACTGATCGGGAAGCGTCGCGCCAAATGGCCGACGCGCATGCGCTCGAGCCAACCGAGGGCGCGCTCGAGACGCTCGGCACGCGCAACCGAGCGCGGCACACCAAATTCTACATTTTGGCTCGCATCGAGGTGCGGGAACAATGCGAGTGATTGAAAAACGAGCGCGACGCGCCGGTGATCGGGCGGCAGATCGACGTGCGTTTGGTGCTCGAACAACACGCGGCCTGCGAGCGTGATGCGCCCCGATTCCGCGCGCAGAAGCCCGGCGATGGTCGATAAAATCGTGGTTTTGCCGGAACCGGAGGGTCCAAATAGGACGTTCAAGCCGACGGCGAAATCGAGCGCGACGTCGAACGCGAAGTGACTGCGGGCCGTGCGTCGCTGTCCCGTCACGCGCACCGAAAGGCCGGCCTCAGATGTCATCCGAACGGCTCCGCGTGAGATGCGCCGCGACGACCAACACGGCAATCGCGAGTGCGGTCATGATCAGTGACAAGCGCGTAGCATCGGCGTCGCGTCCGGCGAGCACGGCATCGTAAATTGCGAGCGACGCCGTGCGCGTTCGGCCGGGAATGTTACCCGCAACCATCAAAGTTACGCCGAAGTCGCCGAGCGCGCGCGCAAACCCGAGCATGACGCCCGCGAAAATCCCACGGCGAGCCAGCGGCAAGCTGACGCGGAGAAATCCCCGCAAGGAGCTTGCTCCGAGCGTGCGCGCTGCGTCGACTAGTCGCGCATCGACGCTCTCGAGCGCCGCGCGTGAAGCTTTCGTGATCAACGGCAATGCGCCGATCGTGGCCGCGACGACCGCGCCGCCGCGTGAAAACACGATCGGCGTACCGAATAGGGCTTCGAAGAGGTGACCGATCGCGCTCTCGCGCCCGAGCGCGACGAGCAAGTAGTAGCCGAGCACCGTGGGCGGCAGCACCATCGGCGCCGTGATGGCGGAGTCGATCACTTCGCGGCCGATCAAGCGCGGCAGCGTCAGGACTCCAGCAAGCGCAACGCCGAGCGCACTCGCAATCGCGGTAGCAACGATTGCGACTTCGAACGAAAGCGCAAGTGGTTCGAGATCGATCAAGGTACTTTGGCGACAGCTTCGCCCGGCAACAAAAAGCCGTACTTTCGCAAGATCGCGCGGCCTTCCGGGGCATTCAAGAACTCGGCGAGCTTGCGTCCGCCGGCGGTGTTCCCGCCGTGAGTGCAGACCGCGAGCGCTTGATCGATCGGCGCATAACTCGCTTCATCGACCAAAGCCCAGGAGCCGACTGGCTGCGCGAGCGCGAGCGACAAGCCGACGATGGCGGCGTCCGCGTTGCCGGTCTTCGCGAGCTCGAGGGTTTGCTGCACGTTCTCTCCATAGACGATACGTTCGGAAACTTGGCTCCAGAGTCCGGCTTTGGTCAACGCGTCACGAGCGGCTGCGCCGTACGGCGCATGCTCGGGATTCGCGATCGCAACGCGCTTGAAGCGCGGCTCTGCGAGCGCGCCGATCGACAACCGCGCGCCGTCCGCGCCCTTGACCCAAATCACGAGTCTGCCGCGAGCGTAGGTGTGCTCCGTCGCGCCATCGCAGCTACCGGCTTTTACTACCTGATCGACGTAGCTCGTGTTGGCTGCCAAGAACAAATCGAACGGCGCGCCTTCGTCGATTTGCTTCGCGAGCAGGCCGGATGAGCCGATCGTAACCGTGACTTCGCTCCGGTTTTTCGCGCTGAATGCTGGTTTGAGCTCGTCGAATGCGTGCGCCAAGTCCGCCGCGGCGGCGACGCGAATCGGCTCGCTCGACTTCGGCTTGCAGCCGCCAGCGGACAAAAATGAAACGACCGGGGCCAGCACCAGTGCTACTCGTCGATCCATGGTTTGCTCGCGTTAGTCGCGCGCTTTGCCCAGCATCTTCGAGTGCGGCGGGAGCGAGCGCACGAGCCAAACGTTACCGCCAATCACCGAGCCTTCGCCGATCACGGTATCGCCGCCGAGAATCGTCGCGCCGGCGTAGATCGTCACGTTGTCTTCGATCGTCGGGTGTCGCTTTCGATGCGTCGGGTCGCCGCACTCCGAACGGCGCGTGCTGAGCGCCCCGAGCGTGACACCCTGATACATTTTCACGCTGCGCCCGATGATCGAAGTCTCGCCGATCACGACGCCCGTGCCGTGATCGAGGAAAAAACCCTCGCCAATCTTGGCGCCGGGGTGGATGTCGACACCGGTGAGGCCGTGCGCGTATTCGGCGATGATGCGCGGCACGATCGGCACCTTGTCCGAATAGAGCACGTGCGCGATGCGGTGCGCCGTGATCGCTTCCACGACTGGGTAGCTGAACACGATTTCCTCGACGCTCTTCGCCGCTGGATCGCCTTCGTACGCGGCGGTGATGTCCGCGTTGAGAATTCGGCGCAGCTCCGGCAAGTTGCGCAGCAACCTGAGCACGAGCTCTTCGCTCCAACCTGCCGGTGCTTGCGCTTTGCCGGCTCGCTCTTCGTAGGCGAAGGCTCGCCCGATTTGATCGACCAGAATCTCACAGGCCGGATAGAGATGCTCGCTAATCGCGTAACGTAGATTGCCGCGCGTCAGCGAGCGCTGGCTGTAAAAGCCCATGTAGATGACGGGCTTCAGGTGATTGTAGGCCTGAATCACCGCGCGCTTATTGGGTAGCGCGGCGCTCTCCAGATTGTTGATCTCCTCCGGACCGTCGTAGCTTTCGACGACCGAATCGATCACCGCTTCGAGATCGCGCGTGCGGGTCGGAGACACCATGAGCTCAGCCTAGCGCCAAAACTCGGCTTGAGAAGCCTAGCGACGCGCTCGCGCATTCGTCGCCTGAAAACTAGTTGGTAGTCACGACGACACCCAATGTGGTCGTGAAGAGCGAGCCGGCAAAAGTATCCGTGTTACCGGCTCCTGCCACGGAGTCTCGAACCCCCTTGGCGAAGATCTCCTTGGTCGAATGATCGAGGCGATTTTCCAAGCGCAACACGAGGTTCTTGGTCGGCAAATAGTCAATCGTCAGCGTGCCGGTATAGATGCTGTCCCCGGGGATCGGGATCGGGTTGGTTTGCGCGGCCTTGTCTCCGTAGACGAACGGCAGCGTGAGCCCGTCGTGATCGTCGTAGTACTCGGCGCGCGCGCCGAGCGCAAAAGCCTGGCTCAACAAGTAGCGCGCGCCGAGCATGACGCCCCACCATTGCTTCGCGTCAAACTGCGACGAGAGGTTCGTGTCGCGCGTCTCCTGCACGCCGTAGTCCGCGTTCAGCACCAAGTGCAGCGTCTCGATCGGATCCGACGTCATGACCAAGTCGACGAAGTGACGCCATCCCTTGGAGTTAGAACTCGAGCGATTGAGCGTGCCCGCGGCGGCGCCGCTGCCCGTCGAACAGCTGCTGCTGCTCGAAGCGTCGAATTGGCTGCCGGCCGGACACTGCACGACGAAATAGTCGTCTTGCTCCGGACCACCGAGATAGCCGAGCGACGCCGCGAAAAGATCATGGCCGTCACCGCGCGGCACGTGCCCGGTAGCCTGTAAGCCGAAGGTCTTACCAGCGTTGTTGTCGACCGAGTTGTTCCAACCATTCGCGGCGATTGCGCGCAAGCTCAAGTGTTGTCCGAGCTCGACGTTGACGCGCAGACCAGTGTGAAACAGCGGTTGACCGAGCCAGTACAGCACGCCACGCGTGTAGTTGATGTTATCTTGGCTTTCGGCGACTTCGGCGCCGTAAATCGTGTCGAATTTACCGAAATCGAGCGAAACAGGGCTGCCTTCGCCGCCCGGACGCCAGGATGCGAACGCTTGTTTGACGTTTTCTAGGCCGTAATCGGCGTCGCACTTCGCGGTCAAGCAACTCGAATTGTAACGCTTTGCACTCGGACCGAAGCGCAGCGCCAACGTGCCGCCGACCGGATCGGCCGGATGAGAGATATCCAGGCCTGCCCACGCAAGCGCGAAACCATTGTTGGTATCGAACGCGCGAATCAGATCATTGCTGCCGGCCTGCGGCTTCGGAAAGTTGTAGTTCAGGCTGTAGTAAGCGTCGGCAAACAATCGAACATCGAATGCGTCGTACCAATCTTCGTCCGTCGCGGGCGCAGTCTCTTCGAAGCTACGCGGTGCGGCCTCGACTGCTGCCGGCGCGGGCAGCTCCGGTAAGGTCGGCGCGGGTGTAGTTTCCGGTTTCGCCGCTTGTGGTGTTTCGACGACCGCGGGCGGTTGCACCGGCGCGCTGCGCTCGACTGGGGCGCTCGCCGGCGGTTCAACCGCGGGTGGCGAAGCGGGCGCAGGCGGAGCTCCGGGGACTGGAGCCGCCGGAGTCTGTGCAAACGCGGACGCGCTGAAGCACAAACCCATCAGCCATGACATCACTCCGCTCAGTCGCAAACCACGAACTCGACGCACCGCCATCAGCAAGCACCTCCACGCAGAAGTAGCGAAAAACCCGAAGCCCTTCTACCACCAGTGCGCAGAATCTCGGCGCGACGCGGAGCGCCGCAGTCAGCGAAAACTGCGCGCGATGGGGCTGGTTTTGCGCACGAGCACTAAACTTCGTCGGGAAAGTGCCGCTTGGCGTAGTGGGGTGGACCACGCAAAGTGTGCGGTAACCTGAAAAGGTTGCGTCAAATGCGTCCTCGCCTATTTGCTGCGCTCGGCGGCAGGCGCGGGCCACGGTCGCCGCGTGCTCGCCCATGAGCGCAATGATTTCAGCCAGTTGTGCGTGTAGGAAATCGGCCCACTGGCCCAGTTCATATCCTACTGCAACGTACTTCTGAGATAAGCTGCGCGGCACGAAAAACGCAGGGAGGCCGCCGCCATGCCGAGGTTGACGTGTGCGCTGAATTCGGCGAAGCGCCCAGCATTGTCGCGCTTCACTCGGCTTGTTGTCGCCGTCCTCTTGGGTTTGGGCTCGTTCGGTTGCAAGAATTCCAGCCGCCCGGCGGAGCTCGCGCCAGACTCCGGAGTCGCAAGCAAACCCGCGCCCGCAGGCAATGATTGCGAGTCACCCGCGGAAGGCTGTCCGTGCGACACGCCTGGAGCGACGGCAGACTGCGGCCAAGTCGAACGCCGTTCTGGTGATTACGTTTCTTGTTCGATGGGCGTGTTCACTTGCACTGACGGCGAGTGGGGCGCGTGCATCGGCGATCGCGTGGCGACCATCCATGTCCCATCGGGCTTGCAGCCACAAGGACTCGGCACGAGCGCGCTCTGCACGGACAATCCGTGCGACCCATATTGCCGCATCATCGTCGATGATCCGAATGGGCTCGCCTTGCCGGATGGCGGCGCGCTCTCGTCCGATGGCGGCCTGCAAGTCATTCCGCATCAAGAAACGAGCGCGGACGGCCTGTGCACATCGATGACGATCACGCCGACGCCGCAATCGCTGACCGTGACCGGCTTCGGCTCGTCCGGCTTGACCGGCGAGTACTTCAATCAGGTCGACGAAAACGCGCCGCAAATCTCGACTACATGGACCCCCGTCGCGACACGCGCCGACCCCAATATCAATTTCAATTGGGACACGGTAGGTCCGCAAATCGGCGGCATTGGCGCCACGTCTTACTCGGTGCGCTGGACCGGCGAGATCGTAGCGCCGACGAGCGAAGCGTACACGCTCTGCGCGAACACAGACGACGGCGTGCGGGTCTGGCTCGACGGCGCGCTCGTGATCAATGCCTGGTTCGACCACGCCGCGACGCAAAATTGCTCGGCGCCCCTGACGTGGACCGCGAGCTCTACGCACGCGCTGCGCGTGGAATACTACCAAGCTCAGCTGGTCGCCTCCGCGCAGCTATTCTGGTCGACTCCGACGATCCCGCAGCAAATCGTGCCGAGTACGGCATTCGTGATCCCGGGTGGCTCTTCGACTCCGATCGTGACGGGCTCTTCGAAATTCAACGTGCAGCTCAGCCCGCCGGGTTGCTACCCAGGTACGCCACAGCCTGCCTGGACGGTCGATCGCTTGGATCTCGCGACGATCGACAGCACTGGCCAAGTGACGCTGATCAGCGCAGTCGCCGGGCCGATCAACGTTACAGCCTATCTCGGGCCGTTCACTGCAACGGGCGTTTTGAATGTCGGAGTGAACATCCTCGACACGAGCACTGCGCCCGCGGGCACGGTAAACAGCTTTAAAAACGCCGCGGCCGGTGCCGACAACGCGCAGATCCTCTATCCGTACGATCATACCGTATTGCCGATCGGGCTCCGTGCACCGGTGATTCAGTGGGACAACAAGGGCACCGCGGCAAGCGCGGTCGAGGTGAGCCTGAGCTATCCCGCGACCGGAACGCCGAGCTTCAGCTGGTCCGAGATCATTCCCGAGAGCACGCCGCCGCAGGCCACCATTCCGCGACAAGTCTGGAAGTTCTACGAAGAAACCGCGAAAGGTCAGCCCGCGGCGTTTTCGTTGCAACGCCTGATCGGCACGCAGCTGCGACAACCAATTGCGCGCGGCCTGACGTTTTCGAGCGCCCCGGTGCGCGGGCACATCTACTACACGCAGTACCAACGCAACGGCGGCGAAGGCCTCGCCGATATCATGAGCGCCGATCCGGGCTCTGAGAATCCAGCGTTGTCCGCTTTCGGCACGAGCGATCGCTGTCCGGTATGTCACACGATGTCGGCGAACGGCATGGTCTACGCCGCTGCCGATCGTTCGTTCAGCACCACGCTTGGCGGCATCTCTGCTGTCAACGCCAACGGCTCGCTCTCGCCGATCGCGGACTTCGTGCCGAGTCCGGCGCGCAACACGTACACCGCCAGTTCCGACGATTGGCGCGGCTTTGCCTGGGCGCCGCTTACGCCGGACGGACGTTACGCGCTCGCTGCCAACAATGTCTGGGGCAACACCAGCCAAAAAGTGATCGGCATCGACGCTACGCGCCAGGTCAACGTGCCTTCGACGATGCAATCCGGCGGCTCCGGCATCGGGCTTTTGGCGAAATACTTTCCGTCCACGAACTACGGCGGCACGGCGTGGAAGCGCATCGAGCCGCAAGTGAACTTCAACTTCGGCACCGGCTCGCCGAGCTCCGCGATCCCGAACGACTTCTCCGTGAAGCGCAGCGGTCAGGTGCAGGCATACTTCAGCGAAACCTATAAATTCGAAGTCGTCACGAGCGACACCGTGAATCTCAGCGTCGGCGCAGCGGCGAGCGGCGCTGGCACCGGCACTGTGACGCTGAACGTGCCGATGACTGCGGGCGCACTCGTTCCGATCGAGCTCGACGAAGTGAACGGCAACGGCAACTCGAACGCGCAGCTATTTTGGAGCAGCCCGTCGACGCCACGCGCGCTCGTGCCACAAACGCAGCTTTACCTGCCCGCGGCCGAACCGACGCACGGCGCGAACGTCACTTACTACGTGAACAACAATTTCACGGGCACGAGCGTCAATCGGCTCGAACCGGACATCGCCTCGAACTACCTCCAGCACGCGCCGGCTCCCGCGATCGGCGCGGACAACTGGACCGATCGCTGGGACGCGCAGCTCGAGGCACCGACGACAGGCGCGATCAAGCTCTGCGTCGATTCCAACGACTCGATCGTCGTGACCGTCGACGGCACGCAGCTCAACAGCATCAGCAACACTACCGGCTCGCTCAATGGCTGCAGCAGCGAGACGCTCAATTGGACCGCGGGCGCGCTGCACACGATTCACCTCGACCATCACGAAAACACCGGTAATGCGCGCTTGATCCTCAGCTGGCAATACGCCGGCGTGAACGAGACGATCTCCTCGGCGTACATCTACCCGGTGGGCTACACACCGCCCGCGAATGGCCTGACCGCGACGTACTACGACGTCGAAACGTTCAACGCGACGCTCGATCCCAATCAAACCAATCCACGCGCGTTTCAGCGCATCGATCCGAATATCGATTTCGATTGGGGCTCCGGGCGGCCGAACTACTCGGTCATCTCCGATGACGACCTCTACAGCGCGCGCTGGACCGGCAAGATCAATCTCAGCTGCAGCGGCGTGTACGAGTTCCAAACCAACGGCAACGTCGACGACGGCGGTCGTATGTGGATCGACGGCGCGCGCGTGATGGGCGTGTGGACTTACGCGCCTCTCTCCGGCGGCGCCTACCTCAACGCAGGCGCGCACGACTTCAAGTTCGATTGGTACGAGAGCACCGGCAACGCGACCGCGCGGCTGATGTGGCGCACGCCCTGCCCGGATTCCACGGGTTGGGTCACGATTCCGAGTTCCGCTTTCACACCGACCTCATCGGCAAATCAAAGCAGCGGCTTTATTCGCGACGGTGGAGACGACGGGAATAACACGAACTACTGGGTGTGGCAGACGCCGACCCAGGCCACGCCGACGCCGGTCGATGTAACGAGTCAAACGCACGGCAATTGGGGCTTGGGCAGCGCAGTGATGATGGTCCCGAGCTTCTCCCCCGACGGCTCGAAGCTCGCGTTCATCGACGGCGACTCCGGCGGCGGCGCCGGCTGGCGCAAGGGCCTCAGCACTTGGGACTTCGACGAGACCGCGAAGCTCTTCAAAAATCGCAGGCTCTTGGTCAACGACTGGCCGAGCCTCGACGTGCTCAAGTGGCCGACGTTCGAGAGCGACTCGCGGAGCCTCATCTATCAGTCGACGACACCGGGTGACATGTGCTGCCGCGGCAATCTCGATCCGAAAACCGGGGCGTCTCGCTGGACCAAGTACGGTTACATGGGTCCGACGAACTACTACGAGGATCCGGGCAGGCTTTGGTCGATCGATTCGAAAGCCGCCACGCCAACCCCGGTACCACTTACGACCTTGAACAGCGGCGAGCAAACCACTGACGCCAACAAGTCGTACCAACCGACGGTGCTTCCGACGGCGGCCG
>DASYCL010000293.1:0-6406 GCA_036500245.1 Polyangiaceae bacterium
GTGTACGAAGAGCAGGTGCGCGTGCCGCTCTTGATTTCGGCCACTGGTACGCTCGCGGCGCGCCGCATCGCAGAACCGGTGCAGACGATCGATCTTTTGCCGACGCTCTTGAGCGCGCTCGACATCCCGAAGCCGCCGCGCATGCGCGGGCGCGATCTCGGCCCGCTTTTGGCCGGAAAAAGGCCTGAAGGCAACGGACTCGCACTGGCCGAAACCGACGAACAGACGCTGCTCGCGGACGGCACGTTGCGCCTGGTTTGCGCGCGCAAACTGGGCGCGTGCAAACTCTACGATCTCGCGAGCGATCCCGGCGAAACGCGCGACGTTGCGAACGAGCGTCAAAGCGACTTCTCGACGCTGCGCGCGCGACTCAAAGAGCTCGGCGCTTCCCACGGTCGCTACGAGCAAAATGGGCTCCGCGCCGAAGGTAAGGGTTGGCCGCCGGCCATTTTGCGCGGCATCAGCGGGGACGGCGACGCAGCCGAGGAAATCGCTGCCTTGCTCGACGACGCCGATCTCGGCATCCGGCGCAAGGCGGCCGAGGTCTTGTTCGAGCTGAAGCGGCCCGAAGCCAAGGCCGCACTCCGCCTCGCGCTCGGTCGCGACGAAGACGAAGTCGTGCGGCGCTACTCGGCGCTCGCGCTGACTCGGCTCGGTGAAGGCGCGCCGCTCACGTTCGAGCTCGAGAAATCGCAAGATCTCGCGACGCGCCGCTTGGCGGCGCTCGCGCTCGCCGAGACCGGTGATGGGCGCGGTGAGAAGACGCTGATCGCTTGGTGGATGGAGCCTGGGGCCCGCGATTTCGCGCGCTCGCGCGAGATCGCCGCGGCGCTTGCCATGATTCGCTCGAAGGACGCGGTGTGGCCGCTCGTGCAAAGCCTCGACGACGTGCGCTTGCGGCCGTACTTGGCCGACGCGCTCGCGAAAATCGGTGGCGATCTCGCGCAGGGCCCGCTCTTGAAGGCGCTCGGCGACGAGCACTTGCAGGGCACGCGCGTCGCGCTCGTGCACGCACTCGTTGCGCTCAAGACCGAAGACGCGCTCGCGCCCCCTTTGGTGCGCTTCATGGGCGTGCCCGATCCGCTACCGAACGGGCTCGAAGCGGCTGCGAAAGCCAAGATCCTCGAGCACGTGGGTGGTCCGGACGGGCGTGAGCTCGCGCGCATGCGCGAGCAAGCCGGGCTTGGTGTCGCGGTGACACTGACGATTCCGCCGGGCGGCAATGGGCGAGGGGTCCGCGCGTTCGTGCGCGCTCGCGCGCTCGGTCCTGCGCCGGGCGAAGTGTTGATCGCGGCGGGCGCGCCGGAGTGGGGTGAGAAGCACCGCGCTTCGTTGCCAGCGCTCGACGCGGAGCACGCGCTGCGCCTCAAGATCCCGCCGGGGCCGGATCCGGTCGTGGTTTACGGTGAGCTACCGAAGAGCATGGGCGCGCGACCCGGCTTGCGCGGGCGCTTCGTGGTCTTTGCAGACAGCACGGTGCAGCTCGATTTACTGGCGCTGGTGCCGCTCGCGAATGAGCTGCCGCCGCCCGCGCCGAAGCCCTGGCAGGCAAGTGACGGGCAGCCGAACCCCGCTGGCGAGTGACGCGAAACGCGCGGCAATCGCAGGCATTTCGTGGCCCCAACCAAAAAACCGCAATGCCTGTGGCGCTACGCTGGGCCGCGCGCCGGAATGGTGTATAGAAGCGCCCGTGGCTGAGCAGCACGACGAAACCGAAGCGTCTTCGAACCCGGAAAAGCCCGGCGCCGAGCCGGAGACGGAGCAACCGGAAACCGAGATAACGGAGACCGAAGCTGCTGAACCGGGCGGACGCGCCGAGCGTGCTCTGCCCAAGAAAAAGAAGAAGAAGCGCGCCGTCGATGCGGAGGCCGAGCCGATTCGCGATCGCAATCGCCGCTTGCGCGAGGCCGCAGCGGGCAAGCGCAAAGCCAAGGAAGCGGAACGGCGCGCGCCGATGCGCAGCCTCGAAGCCGGCGAAATCGTCGACGATGCGCTGGCGCGCAGCACGCAAGCCGCTGGCGAATGGCTGAAGAAGCATTTCAACGTCGTGCAGTGGTTCATCATTGCGGGCTTGGTCGGCTGGATCGGCTATGCGGTGTACGGTTATCGAGCCAATCGCGCGGCAGAGCAGGCTTCGGCCAAACTCACGGCCGCGATTCGCGCCGAAGACGCGCGCATCGGCAGCGAGGACACCAAACCCGATCCGCAGACGGGCATCGTCGATACGCGCGCGGCTTACCCGACCGAAGCGGATCGACTTAAAGCCGCCGAGCAGCAGTATCGCGCGCTCGCCGCCGCGAACACGTCAAACGCCGCCTCGACGCTGGCCAAGCTCGGGCTCGCGTCGGTCTTGTACGATCAAGGCAAATACGCGGACGCGAAGACGGCGTATCAAGCCGTCAAAGACAGCAAGCTCGCGGGACAAGATCCGGACGTGAAGGGCCGCGCGCTCGAAGGCATCGGCATGTGCCTCGAGAGCTCGAAAGACACGGACGGCGCGGACAAAGCGTTCGGCGAGCTCGCCAATCTCGATACGCTCGGCTTCGGCGCGCTCGGCGCCTATCACCAGGCGCGCATCGCGTTCGCGGCGAACAATCCAGAAAAGGCCAAGCAGCTGTTGCAAGACGCGCAAAAGAAGCTGGACGCGAACCCCGACACCAAAAAGGCGCTCGGTTCACCCGGTTATTTGCAGCAAGCCGTGCGGGATTTGCTGAAGCAAGTCGACCCGAGCGCGGTCACGGCCAATCCGAGCTCGCTCACGGCGGATCAACTGCAAGAGCTTCAAGAGCAAATGGGCGGTGGGAGCGACGGCAAGGGCATGTCTTCCGAGAAGCTGCAGGAGCTACTCCGCAACTTGTCGAAGAAAGCGCCGGCCGCTCCGGCGCCGCCCGCGAGCGCGCCGTGATTCGCGTCGCGCGCGCGCTCTTGATCTGCGCTGGTTTGGCTTCGGCCACGCTCGGCTGTGACGCCGTGCGCGGCGCGGCGAACCCGGAGATGCCGCTCTGGTTCAAGCGTCCGAGCTTCGCGATGCAGCTCAACTATTCGCGTCCGCTCGTGGCTCCGTCACGGCGATCGGGCGAGCCGTACGAGCGCGGCCAACCGGAGATCGATGCCTCGCACAAGCGGATCTTCGTCGGCTCGAGTGATCGCGGACTTTACGCGCTCCGCGCCGATGACGGCTCCGAGCTCTGGCGCTTCGAGACGCTCGGCTTCGTGCAATGCGCGCCGCTCTACGATCCGGTCGAAGACGTCGTTTACTTCGGCTCCAACGACGGCGCCTTATATAAGGTGTCGGCGAGGGACGGGCACTTGCGCTGGCGTTTCATGTCGAACGCCGAAGTCGCGCGACGTCCGGTGCTCGCGGGCGGCGTGCTCTACGCCATGAACGCGAACGACACGTTGCTCGCGATCGAACCGGTGAGCGGCAAGCTGCGCTGGTACCAGCATCGTTCGCCGGCGGCGGGCATGGAAGTCGCGGGTTACGCCGGTCCGCTCGTGTATCGCGGCAAAGTCTATACGGGCTTCAGCGACGGCAACGTGATGGCGTACGACGCCGCAACCGGCGCGGAGCGCTGGCAGCCCGTGGATTTGGCTGCGGAAGCCGAGCAAACCTTGGGCGAAGTCCCGCAGCAACTCGACGTCGACACGACGCCCGTATCGAACGAGCTGCCGACGGGACCAGTGGTCTACGTCGCGAACTATGCGGGCGGCGTATTTGCGCTCGACGCCGAAACCGGCGTTCAAGTTTGGGCGAACACGGCGGTCTCGGGCGTGAATGATCTCACGCTCTGGCGCGAGGCCGCGCACGAGCGGCGCGACGGCGGACCGCGCGAGCCCGAGCGTACGATCCTGATCGCGTCGAGCGGCACGAGCGGTCTCTGGGGACTCGATCCTGAAAATGGTCGCGAGCTGTGGCGTCGCGGCGTGCCGTCGGGCGGCGTGTCGGCGCCGGTCCCGATCAACGGCGCGCTGCTCATGACCGTGAGCAAACTCGGCGTGTTTTTGGTATCGCCACTGGGCGGCGAACTGATCGACGGCATCCACGTCGCGGACGGCGCCAGCATGATGCCGTCGGTGTTCGGTTCGCGCGCGTTCGTCGTGACCAACGGCGGCACGTTCCTGAGCCTGACCGTCGCGCCACCGGGCTGAATCGGCGCGAGAATCGCGCTCGGCCTCACGTAGGCGCGGGAGCGCGCGGTAAGGTGGCAATATGGGTGCGACAACGCGGGCGTCGTCCTGGTTGGCTTTGCTCGGTGCCATCGCGAGCGTGGGCTGCGGTGACGGAGCAATGCCGACGCATTGGCTCGCGGAACAGACTTGGTCGTCGAAACATTTCGTCTATCACGCGCGGCCGGATGACGACTCGGTCGACGCGAGCGCCGTCGTCGAGCTCGAAAAGCATGCAGCGGTGGTCGCGGGGCAGTGGTTGGGGCTCGCGCAGGACAGCTGGGGAGGGATTAACTACTTCAAATACCGCGACGAAAACGCGCTCGTCGCCGCCGGCTCCCCGTGCGGCGATCGCCCGTGCACCGTGCTGTTCGACTCGGGCCGGATCGAAATTCATTCGCCGTTGCCGATCGATGAGCACGAACTCACGCACAGCTATGTCCTCGGCTCGACTTGTGCGCCGCCGCTGTTTCGCGAAGGACTCGCGGTCAGCGCTGCTTGCGATCCAACCCCAGAGCTGTCCTATGCCACGACCGCCGATCGACCTCCGTGGCTCGCGCAATCCTGGCGCGATTTCGACGATTTCTCCGGGCCCGCGCCGACGGCGTATCAACCGGCCGGCGTGCTCGTGACTTGGATCATCGATCACTGGGGAATAGCGAGCTTCCTCGCGTTTTACCGTGGTTTGAGCTGCGACATGAGCAACGACCAGATCGCGGCCGCATTCGTCGCGCACTATGGCGTCGCGCTCGACGACGTTTGGAGCGCGCTGGTCAGCGCGCCGAGCCGCCGCCTGTGCAGCTTTACCTGGGGCTGCGCCGAAGCATCTGCGTCGGGCGATGTTCCGCTCACGAACGGGCTCTACGGCTATCGCGTGGCCGCGCCGCTCACGCAGCAAGGTTCCACGATTCGCGCGGGCTACACGCCGACGGCGCTGGCGCCCGTGATCCGCGCTTGCTCGGCGAGCTCGGCGCTGCCGAATTTCAACGGCAATTGGCCGCTCGAGCCCGATGCGTGGTTGCCGGTCGTGCTGGCGCCGTCGACGGCAGATCAAGTCGTCGCGCTTGCCGACCAGCGCGGCACCGCCGACGATCCGAACGTACGCTTGGATCTGACCGTCACGCCGCTGCCTGTGGGATCGATCGTGCCGGACGGTGCTTGCGCGCAAGCGTCGCCGCTAACGGTCGACGACCAGCGCGCGACCGTACTGTTCTGGCCGCATCCCAGCGCGATGGTATTTCAGATCCAATCGAGCACCGCGCCCGCGGCGGCCGAAGCCATGATTCGCGATGACTTTGCCGGGCCGGACCTGGCCACCGTCGAGGCTTGCCAAACATGCACCGACGGCGAGCTGCAGAACTGCGCCGATGCCATGCTCGCGCCGCCAACGAACGCGCCGTGGCTGCGCGTGACCTGGAACCCAACGCTGCCTTCGTTATTGGCGCTGTCATTCGAGTGGTAAGGCGAAGCCACTGAGATTCAGCGCAAATCCCCTGGAACGGTGGGTTCAGAAGTTCGCATAAGATACATTATGTTAACTTTAAAGAAATCCTCGGCGAGGGGGCTGCTGACAGCGTCTGTCGAGTAACATCGGTTCGCCTATATCGGATCAACTCGGGAGGATCGGTTTTTCGATGAAGCAAGCGCTAGTCGGTGGTTTGGGTTTCTGCTTGGTCTGCGTCGTGGCCTGTGGTGGCACGAGCGACAGCGGCGGTTCGGGGATCATGACGATCGGCGGTTCGGCGGGCAGCGCCGGCAACGCTGGATCCAGTTTCACGCCGCTCGGCTCGGGCGGCGGCGGCACTGGCGGTTCAGGCGGCTCAACCAGCACTTCAAGCGCAGGCAGCGGTGGAAACACGGGCGGCACATCTTCTGGCGGTAGCGGTGGTCTGCCGTTCAGCAGTCCGGGCTATCCGATGGGCATGGTCGAGCAGTGCGCTGGTTCGGGCTGCCCAATGGGTCAATGCGACGACGACATGTTCATCTCCCAGACCCCGTGTTCCTCGGTGTACACGGCGCCGATTGGGCCGAACTCAACGTACTGCAACCCGGGCGAATCCGGCTCGTATTGCGTGGAGGCCAGCATTCCACCACCCGGCTCGAACCTGAACCCCGGCTTCGCCGTCGCGTGTGTGAGCGGCAGCGCAACGGTGCTGCAATGCAATCACGGCTGCGGCAGCGAAGCCGGCCAATTCATGTGCATGAACAACTTCTGATCCCCGGCGCAAAAAGAGCGGGC
>DASYCL010000294.1:0-2853 GCA_036500245.1 Polyangiaceae bacterium
TCGAAGCCGCGAAAGCCCCGCTGCGCTTCGAGACGCATCACGCCGGGCAAACCGCGCTCGACTTGAATCTCGGCAGCACCCTGCCGGAGTCGACTTTGTCCGCGATCAGCCAACATCACATTGCGCTCAAGGGGCCTTGCACGACGCCAGTGGGCAAGGGCTTCAGTTCGGTGAACGTCGCGCTGCGGCGTACGTTGAATCTCTATGCAGCGGTGCGCCCAATCCGCAGCATGCCCGGCGTGAAAACGCGCTTCGAAAATGTGGATCTAGTGATCGTACGCGAAAACACCGAAGGCCTGTACAGCGGGATCGAGAACCTGATCACGGACGGCGTGGTCGTGAGCATGAAGGTCGCG
The DNA here is from genome assembly GCA_036500245.1 of Polyangiaceae bacterium. Classification (GTDB taxonomy): domain Bacteria; phylum Myxococcota_A; class Polyangia; order Polyangiales; family Polyangiaceae; genus PMG-095. The sequence goes on from DASYCL010000294.1 coordinate 357, forward strand.
ACGCGCGTTGCTTGTCACCGCATCGCGCACTGGACATTTCGCTACGCGACACACAGGAAACGCAGGAAAATCAGCGTGTTTCACAAAGCCAACATCATGAAAATGAGTGATGGCATGTTGCTCGAAGAAGCGCGCAAAGTGCACGCGCGCGACTACCCGAACATCGAATATGAAGAGGTCATCATCGACGCGGCGCAGATGCGCATGGTGCAAGACCCGACTCAGTTCGACATCGTGATGTGCGAAAATCTGTACGGTGATATTTGCTCGGATCTGTGCGCCGGTCTCGTGGGTGGGCTCGGCGTGACGCCGGGCGCGAACATCGGCGAGAACGACGCGGTGTTCGAAGCGGTGCATGGCTCGGCGCCTGACATCGCAGGCAAGAATTTGGCGAACCCGCTCGCGCTCTTGATGAGCGCAACCATGTTGCTCAAGCATTTGGCGGACACGCGCGAAGACGAAGTCTGCCGTCGCGCCGGCGAGCGGATTCGGCGCGCTTACGATCGCGCGCTCGAAGAGGGCGAAAAGACGCGCGATATCGGCGGATCACTCGGCACGCGCGAATTCGCACGCGCGGTGAGCGATCGGCTCGAGGACTGAGCCCTCGACGCGCCGGAGCGATCGGCTAATTGCGGCGAAAATCGGCGATTTTCGCGGTGAGCGGCGTGTCCGCCAATGGCGCTTTTTCGGCTGGATCGAGCGGCACCGTCACGGGCCGCACGTTGAACTCCTGAACCACGGCGCGACGCGCCGGAGCGAGTGGCACGATCGATTCGGTTGCCGACAGCTCGGCAGAGCAAGCGCTGCAGCGATCGCAGCGCGCTCGCCAATCCACGCTCGAACTCTCCAAGTAGCGGCTCAAAAATCCGACTTTGCAATTCTCCGTCTCGGCGAACGAAGCGACCGCAGCGAGTCGCTGCCCGTCTTGTTCGCGGAGTGCGTAGAGTTTGGCGCCGAGGCGCTTGCACGCCTCGATCAAATCCGAGGCCGGAGTGATCACGCGCACCCAGCCACCCGCGCGCGATACGAGTCCGGCGTCCGCGAGCAGCGCGGTCAGGCGATCAGTCGTGCGCCGGCTTTGGCCGGTCGCGAGCGCCAGCGCTTCGAGCGTGAGCGTGCGGCCTTCGAGCGCCGCGGCTTCGAGCGCGCGCGCGAGCTCCGCCAAGTGCGCGGCGCGGAAGCGCTGCTGGGTGAGCATGACCTCGTGCAGGCTCTTGTGGCTCGATTCGTAAAAGAGCACGCACGTCGCCGCTGCGCCGTCCAGGCCGGCGCGGGCGATCTCGCGCAAATATTGCTCGATCGAGGCGGGAGCTTGGTAATGCACCACGAAGCGAAGATCGCGCCTGCCCGCGCCGCGCCCGAAGCCGAGCGCGGCCGAGCTCGCGGTTTCACCGAGCCCGGGCAGACCGCTACCCGGCGCGAACGCGCTCAGCGCGACCATCACGCCGCGCGAGCCAGGCAAGGTGAAGTTGAGTAACTCGGCGGCGCGCTCCGCCGGAGTCATGCCACTGTGGTAGCGATGCGCGGCGATTCCCGATCCGCGTAGCGCCGAGTACACGCTGTCGACGTCATGCGGCGCGGCGCAGAATACGAGTCCGGGCGCTTCCAGCCGCTCGACCAAGCGCAGCAGCGACGCTTGCCGGCCTTCACCACGTGAAAGCCGTGTGACGACGCGCAGATTTTCGCGCACCGTCGGCGCGAGCACGATAATTGGATCGATCAGAGCGAGGCGCGCTTCGACTTCCCGCAATACTTGGGTCGTCGCCGCGCGGGTGAGCGCCATGATCGGCGGTCGACCGAGCGTGCCGAGCGTGGCCGCGAGCTCGGCGTACGAAGGCCGAATCTCGTGCGAAAAATCCGAAGCGCAGTGCGCTTCTTCCACCACGAATAGCGCGATGCCAGCCTTTTTCAGGGCTTTTTGCACGCTGGCATCAGCGACCGATTCGGGACACAAGAGCACGAGCAAAGAGCCGCCCCGCGCGATCCGCGCGAGCGCCGCACTGCGTTCGGGTCCACTGAGCTCGGACGTGACTCGGGCGACGGGTTTTCGCTCCAGAGTGAGCGCTTCGTAGCGAGCGTGGAGCTCAGCGAGCAGCGGCGAAAGAACGACCGTCGGTCGCGCGAGTAGCGGCGCGCACAATTCGTAGCAGGCGACCGCACGTGCGTCTTCCGGAATTACGACCAAGCAATCGCGCCCACTGAGCGCGGCTTCGATTGCCGCGCGTTGATTCGCATCGAGCGCGCTGCGCTGTTGACGCTGGGCAGCCTCTGCCAGCTTTTGCCAGGTGCTCGCGCCGAGCGCGGGCCGCGCTTCAACCGCGCGCGCAGGCGGCTTCGCGGGCGCCGCATCGAACGACTCATCCGCAAATTCGGGCACGCGCGGCGTTCGCAACGGCGGCGGCGCGACTCGCCGCGCTTGCCGCTTCGGCGGCGGCGGCAAAATCGTGGTCGCGCGAGCCGGTACTTTCGCTCGCATAGCCCTCGCGCGCGAGCTCGT
>DASYCL010000295.1:0-4535 GCA_036500245.1 Polyangiaceae bacterium
AGCGCGACCGCTCGGCACCGCCGGCGCAATCGCCGGCTCACTCGATTTGCTGGGGGACGATTTTTTGGTCACGAACGGCGATCTCTTGACCACGCTCGACTTCGCCGCGTTGTTCCAAGCTCACCTCGCTAGCCAAAACGCCGCGACGATCGGCCTCTTCCCGCGCGAAGTGAAAATCGACTTCGGCGTGATCGAAACCGGCGCGAGCGGGGAGCTCGTTCGTTACAAAGAAAAACCCACGTTCAGTTTCGACGTCAGCATGGGTGTGAACATGCTGAAGCGCAGCGTCGTGAATCAATTCATCAAAGCCAATGAGTACCTCGACATGCCGGACTTGATGATGCGGCTCGTCGGCACCGGTCATCGCGTCGGAACGTACCGCGCGGAGTGCTCTTGGCTCGATATCGGCCGGATCGACGACTATCAAGCCGCGGTCGAGTTGTTCGAGCAAAGAAAAGCCGATTTCTTGCCGCAAAGGGCCTGAGGCGTGCGCGCGCTGGTCACGGGTAGCACGGGTTTTTCCGGGATTTTTTTGGGTGGGGCCTTGCGCGCGCGCGGCGTCGAAGTCTTCGCCGTCAGCCAGCGCATTTCGGCTCCCGGAGTCACGCGCGCCGACCTCCGCTCGGAAGAAAACTGGTCGAAGCTCTTCGACGAAGCGAAGCCGGATCACGTGTTTCATCTCTCCGGCGTGGCGCACGCGCAAAGCCTCGCTGAGTTCGCCGCGCACAACACGCTCGCCGCCGCCGCGCTACTCGACGCTGCGCGAGCAAAGAAATTCGCGGGCGCGATCTTGCTGGTCGGCAGCGCCGCCGAATACGGGCTCGTGCCGGAGTCGGCTTTGCCCGTCACGGAAAGCTTCGCCGCGTCGCCGCGCACGCCGTACGGCGCGAGCAAGTACGCACAAACCCAATTGGCGCTCGATGCCGTGCACCGCGGCCAGCGCGTGATCGTCGCGCGCCCGAGCAATCTGATCGGCCCGAGCATGCCGACGCGGAGCGCGTTCGGTAGCTTCGCGCGCCAACTCCGCGAAATCGAACTCGGCCGGCGCGAAGCCGTGCTCCAAGTCGGCGACTTGAGCGCCTACCGCGATTTCATCGACGTACGCGACGCAGTCGCAAGCTACCTCGCGCTCGCGCTCGACACGGCGTTTTCCGGCCTAGTCAACGTCCCTTCCGGCGAGCTCATCGGCATGCGTAGCGCGCTCGATGCACTGATCGCCGCATTCGGAATGCCGTTGTCCGTGCGCCTCGAGCAAGATCGGACTCAACTCCGCAGCGGCGAAATCTCGAAATTCTCCGCCAGCCCCGCGCTACTCCGAAGCCTCATCGGCGATCGCACGCCGATCGATTTCGAAACCAGCCTGCGCGACATCGCCGCGCACGAACGCGCGCACGTGCACTGAGCCGGATCACACGTTGTAGCGATCTACTCGATAACTCTCTAAGTTCATACGCAGCCACTCCACCGTCTTCGCCAGACCGGCGTCGATATCGAACTGATTTTTCCAGCCGGTCGTGCTGCTGAGCAGCTGATTGTTGCTGACGAGCTTCATCACTTCGCTGTTCGCGGGCCGCACGCGCGCGGGATCTTGCCGGAGCTCCGCGCGGTAACCGACGATCTTCACCAAGCGCTCGTAGATTTCCCCAATCGAGATGGCTTCACCCGTGCCGACGTTGACCGTCTTGCCGAGGAACGCTTCGCTATTCGCGATCGCGATCATGCCGCTCACCGTATCTTCCACGTAGGTGAGATCGCGCACTGGATCGAGGCTCCCGACGGCGATTTGCGCGCGCTTGCTCAAGAGCTGCGTCGCGAGCGTCGGAATGATCGCGCGCGCCGATTGACGCGGCCCGAAGGTGTTGAACGGCCGCGCCACGACCACTGGCAGCTCGAATGACAAGTAATAACTGAGCGCCAAATTGTCGGCGCCGATCTTGCTCGCCGAGTACGGCGATTGCGGTTGCAAAGGATGCGCTTCGTCGATCGGCGTATAGCGCGCGGTGCCGTAAACTTCGCTGGTCGACGTGACGAGTACGCGCTTCGTGCCGGCGCGTCGCGCCGCTTCGAGCACGTTGTACGTCCCTTCGACGTTCGTGCGTACGTACGCGAGCGGCGACTCGTAGCTGTAGGGAATGCCGATCAGCGCGGCGAGGTGAAAGATTCGTTCGCAACCCGCGACGGCGCGCGAAACACTGTCGAAGTCCCGGATATCCGCGGCCACCACTTCGATTCCATCGCGGAGCGCGCTGGCGATGCCGTCGATGAAGCCCTGCGAGCCGCGCCCGTTGTAACGCACGAATGCGCGCACTTCGTGCCCATCTTGCACGAGCTTCTCGCACAAGTGAGAGCCAATGAAGCCGCCGCCGCCGGTCACCAAAACCTTCGCCATCGCGCACTTCGTAGCACGGCCTTTTTTGCCTGGAAATTCCCGCGCCCGAGTTGCGAGCAGGCGGTGTGGAGGCTATCGTGCGAATCGCTTGATCATGGGCAAAGTCGCGCGTTCGGGGGTGCACGTGTTGGCGCGTTGCGCTTGGCTCTGCGCCACGCTCGCCGTCACAGGTTGTGCGAGCGCGCCGAGCTCGGACGCGAGCCCAAAGCGTGAGGACGCGACGCGCGCCGTGAGTTCGGCGATCGTCGGCGGTCACCTCGACACGAGCACGAACGGCGTGGTCGCGCTCGCCTTTCAAAACGGTACGGACGTCGAAGTGTTTTGCAGCGGCACGCTGATCGCCCAAAACTTGGTCCTCACCGCGCGGCATTGCGTAGCGCTGATCGGGGATGGTTCGAGCGAACAGATCGATTGCGCCACGAGCCAATTCGGCGACGAATATCCGTCGATCGTCGTTTCCGCGGATACCGAACCGCAAAGCGCCGGAGCCACGGTTTACTCCGTCGCAAAAATTCTCGAAGCGCCCGGAAGCAAAAATTTTTGCGGCTATGACGTCGCGCTCTTGATCTTGGCCGGCTCGGGCATCCCGAGCAACGAAGCGACGCCAATCGTGCCGGTATTGGACACGGACGCAATGACGGGCGAAACCTTTTCCGCCGTTGGTTACGGGCTCACCAACCCGAACGACATGACCGGCACGAGCTCGGGACGCCGCATGCGAGCCGACGGCGCGAAAGTTTATTGCGTCGGCAACGCATGCCCGCCCGTGGCGCAAAACGAAACCGACGAATGGGTCGGCACGAGCCAAGTTTGCCCAGGAGATTCAGGCGGCCCGGCGCTCGACGACGCGGGTCGCGTGTTCGGCGTGACCTCGCGCGGCCCCGCCGATTGCAGCTACGCCTTGTTCTCGAGCGTCACCGCCTGGGCCTCGTTCATCAACGACGGCGCAAACCTGGCCGCGACGCTCGGCGCGCTGCCACCACCCTCATGGGTTACAGCTTCGGATGCGGGCAGCAGCGACGCCAGCACGGGCGCGCCGGACGCAGGCGCCAGCCCGAGCGAAGCTGAACGCGGCGCGGGCCCCGAACCGCCGTCTCCCGGCTCGGCACCGACCGTCAATCCGCTCGGACAAGCGTGCTCGGGCGCGTGCTTGGGCAGCTATCAATGCTTTTCGGAAAACGGCAAACCGCCTGGTATTTGCGTGCCACCGTGCGCGGAAGCCGGAGTCGCGTGTCCGCCGAGCTACGCCTGCGCCGAAGCACTCGGCGTGTGCGTGCCCGAGCAAGACATCACTCACGCTCGAGCGTCGAGCTGCGCCATGTCGCGCTCGCGCGAGCCGAACCCTGCGCTCGCTTGGACGACGCTACTCCTCTCGCTCGGCCTCGCTCTGCGCCGAAAGAAAAAATCATGAACCGCGCACTCTTCGCCGCCGCAGCGCTCGCCGCATTCCTCGTCGCACCGCGCGCGCGGGCGAGCGACGCCGATCCGTGGTTCGGTCCGGACAAAGCGCTGCACTTCGGGCTCTCCGCCGCGCTCGCTGCAGGCGGTTACGCGATCTCCAGCGTTTGGCTCGACACACGCACCGAACGCGCCATCGCCGGCGGCACGTTCTCGCTCACCCTCGGTGCCGGCAAAGAACTCTGGGATCTCTCCGGCCACGGCGACCCATCCTGGCGCGACTTCACCTGGGACGTGATCGGCACCGGCGTCGGCCTCGCGCTGGCCGTCGCGGGCGACGCGCTCTTGAGCTCGAAGCGAAATCAGCCGGTCCGAGCCAGCGCCCAGGGGCTCGTGCTGCGTTTTTGATTTTTGGGCCCTGCGCTTGCACAACGTTTAGCCGCTCGCGCTTCCAGCCGCGCGGCTGGCGCCTGTTCACCCCTTCGGGTATCACGAAGCGTGTCGGTCAGTTCTAACGTGGCCGCCTCTCTTTCGAAAACCGTGATCAGCCGAGCGAACCTGAAGCTTTGTTTTATTTCCGGGCATGTGATCCGCCGCACTTCGCGCGCGCTCGGGCGCGAAAAGAAGGAGCAGATAAAGGGACGTCATGAATAGTCAGGTCTCAATTCCGAGAACGAATGGTTGAGGTCGCACTCTCCGAAGCATCTCCAGCCGCACTCTCGAAGCATCTCCAGTCGCCTGCACGGAA
>DASYCL010000296.1:0-3269 GCA_036500245.1 Polyangiaceae bacterium
CCAAGATCGAACTGTCGAACAAGCAAGAGACGACGATCAACCTGCCGTTCCTCACCGCGGACGCGAGCGGTCCGAAGCATCTGCAGAAGCAGCTCACGCGCGCGAAACTCGAGCAAATGATCCGCCCGCTCGTCGACAAATCGATGGAGCCGGTGAAGCGCGCGCTCGACGACGCGAAGAAGACGCCGAAGGACATCAACGAGGTCGTGCTCGTCGGTGGCTCGACGCGCATCCCGCTGGTGCAAGAAGTCGTCACCAAGTTCTTCGGCAAAGAGCCGCACCGCGGCGTGAATCCGGACGAAGTCGTCGCGATCGGCGCGGCCGTGCAAGGCGGCGTGCTCTCGGGCGACGTGCAAGACGTCGTGCTGCTCGACGTGACTCCGCTTTCCTTGGGTGTCGAAACCCTGGGCGGCGTGATGACGGTGATGATCCCGCGCAACACCACGATTCCGACCCAGAAGAAGGAGATCTACTCGACCGCGGCCGATAGCCAAACGTCGGTGGAAATTCACGTGCTGCAAGGCGAGCGCGCCGAGTCTCGTTACAACCGCACGCTCGGTAAGTTCCACCTCGAGGGCATCCCGACCGCGCCGCGCGGCGTGCCGAAGGTCGAAGTCACGTTCGACATCGACGCCAACGGCATTCTCTCGGTCGGCGCGAAAGATCTCGCGACCGGCAAAGATCAACGCATCACGATCACCGCGTCGAGCGGCATCAATGCGGACGACATCGAGCGCATGGTGAAAGACGCCGCTGCGCACGAAGCCGAGGACAAGAAGCGCCGCGAGGAGATCGATCGCAGAAACAAGCTCGACAACATGTGCTACCAGCTCGAAAAGCAGATCGCGGACAACAAGGACAAGCTCGGCGGCGTGGACGTCGCTTCGATCGAGGGCTTGATCAAGGAAGGTCGCGCTGCGGTCGAGAAGCAAGACGACGAGAAGGTGCAGAGCGTGCTCGAGCGGCTCGAGAAGGAAGCTCACGCCATGGCTTCGAAGATGTACGAAGGCGTGGGCGGACAGCCCGGTGACGGCGCCGGCCCAAGCGCACCCGGTGCCGGTCCGAGCGCGAGCGGCGGTAGCCCCTCCGGCGGTGACGATAAGAAGAAGGGCGACGTGATCGACGCCGAGTTCGAAGAAACGAACTGACGACGAGTGTCGGGCCGGGCATCGCAAGACTGACGGCCGCGACGAGCCCGCGACGTAAACGCACGTTTTCGGCTTCGGCTGCTTCGGGAAGCGCCAGCTGAGCGTGCGTTTCGTCGTTTTGTGCGCGCGCTCGCTCGGGATAAAGTCGGAGCAATGTCCAAACTCGGCTCGCCCGTGTCGGTTCGTTTCGCTGCACTCGCTACGCTCGCCGTCCTGGCCCCAAGCGCGCTTCCGGGTTGCGGCGGCGGCGCGAACGGGCCGGCGGCGGCGCCGACTGCGGTCGTCAGCGCGGCGCCGGTGGCCAAGGAAGAGCCGCCCGATTTGTCACCGGTTGCCGCGCCGGCTGATTTGGTCGCAATCGGTCGCTTCAAGAATCCCGAGGCGGCGATCGAGTCGGTTGCCAGTTGGGCGAACTTCCCGTTCAAGATTACGTCGGTCATTCCCTCGGACCTCAAGGGCCTCGAGCAAGTCGTGGCCTGGAACGCGCCGGTCGAGCTCGCGGTCGCGCTCGATCCGATGGGCGAGGGCAAGGTGCCCGAGCCACTCACGGTCGTGTCGGTCGGGCTCACGTCCGTCGACGGCGCGCTTTCGTTCGCGCGCGCGCAAGGCCAATCGGTGCATCGCTTGCGCTCGGGCGTCTATCGCGTCGGAGAATCGGACGACATTTCGTGCGCGATTGCGGTCGCGGTGGGCGCCGCGCCCGCGCGCCTCGTGTGCGGGCACCGCGCGCACGACGTGGACGGCTTGATCAACTACGCAACGCGCGGGCTCTCGAACGAACCCCTACCAGACGTGGATTTTCAGCTCGAAGCTCGGCTCGACCCGATCAAGAAGAAATACGGCGCCGAACTCGGCTCTGCGCGTTTGCTCGGCGGATTTCTGCTGCGCGAAGTCCAACTGGACAACCCCCGCTTCGACCGCGCGCTGTCGGACGTGACCTACGGCCTGATCGATGAATCGCTCGCGTTCGTCCACGATCTCGACAAAGTGCGGCTCGAAGCCAATGTCGACCGCGCGAAGAATCTGGTCAACCTGCGCTTCGACGCGAAGTTCGCCGGCCAGCAATCGTGGCTCGTGCAAGCTGCTGCGGAGACCGTGCCGATGAGCGCGCCGCCGCCTCCCGAATTCTGGTCGCTGCCGGCGGACGCCGCGGCAGCGACCTATAGCGTCGGCTGGAAGCCTGGGCGCTTGAAACCGCTCGGCCGCACCTTGGGCGAGTTGTTCGATGCCTTCCTCGACGCAGAAAAGGTGCCGGCCACGCTGCGCGCACAAGGTTCCAAGTCACTCGAGGGACTGTTCGATCTGAATACCAACGCGGTTCGTGCCGACGGCGGGCTCACGCTCCCGAACATGCCGAGCGATCCGCTGCTGCTCGCGGCCGACCGCTTCTTCGGCTGGCAAGTGACGGAGTTGCCCGGCGATCCGAAACCCGTGCTCGCCGTGTTCGATGGTTTGACCGCAGCGCTCGGAGGCCGCGATTTGCAGCGAATTTTGAAACAGCGCGCGGACCTCGACGAAAAGATCTGGCCCAAGCTCAGCACGCACACGGTTACCGTGCACGGCTACAAACCGGGCGCGAAGGCGTATCGCGCGGAAATCCCGCGCGCGTTGATCGAGAAGTTGTCGAGCGGTTCTTCGTCCAGCCTGCAGGATTTCGCGGCAGCGCTCGCGCAGCCGACGCCGAAGGGCAAACCCGCCGCGAAGAGCGTGCCGGTTTCGCTGATCGTGGCGTCCGACGGCACTCATACGTTCGTCGGCGTGTCGTCGGAAGAGCAAGCCTTGATCAAGCGTCTCGAGTCGATGAAAGATCCGAAGAGCGCGACCCTGCAGACGCGGCCCGGGCTCGAGGCGCTGCGCGGCACGCCGCACGCGAGCGGGGGATTTTTGACGTTGCGTCGCTTCGGCAGCTTGTTCGGCGCAGCCCGCGCCGACGCCGCGAGCATGCTCGACGCATTGCCGCAACACGCCGACACGCCCATCATCATCAGCACCGACGCGAGCTCGACCGGTCCGACGTCTTCGATCGCCATGTCCGTGCCGCGCGCGGCGGTTGGAGATTTGGGCGCACTGGTTCCGGCTCTAGCGATGGTTGCCGTGCAGAACACCGGCGTGCTCGCCGGC
>DASYCL010000297.1:0-6233 GCA_036500245.1 Polyangiaceae bacterium
CTTTTCGACGCAGGCGGCAACCCAGTCGGCGACGCGGATCTCGAACCGTGCGGCTTGTTCGAGACCATCCTCACGGATGTTCCGGAGGGCGACTACACGATCAGCGCGAAACTGGTGAACAATCTCAGCAGCGTGACCACGGTGAGCACGTCGCCGATAGTCACGGTCGTGGACGGCCAAACCTCGACGCAGGCTTTTGATTTCCCGAGCAGCTCGTTCAAGTAATGAACGGCTAAAGCGGCGTATTTTCCCTTAAAAACGCCACAACGCGGGAGACGGCGTGAGTCACGTCGTCTCCCGTTTTCCATTTTTGGATCAGCTCGGCGCGCGGCGCGATGCGTGCGATTTCTTCCGACACCGCAGCAGGATGATAGGGGTCGTCACCGCGCAGTACGAGAAGCGGCACTGGGCAGCGCATCACGTCTTCGCCCGTGACGCTGAACGTGAACGAGCCGCCGTAGAGATTCGCTTTCAGACCAGCTAGGGCGGGCGCCGCGATCTCCGGCCGATTCTTCACGAGCTCCTCGGCCCAACCGGCAAACATTGCGTGAAATAGCTCGCGATTCGTGCCGCTATCGCCGATCGGTTGCTGCAGCACCGCCGCGCTCACGCGCTCTGGCGCGACCTTGATCAACTCGAGCGCGAACGCGCCCCCAATGCAGCCGCCGAGCAAGTGACAGCGCTCGATGCCGAGCTCGTCCAACAACGCGAGCTGGTCGGCCGCATACGTATGCCAACCATCGCTCGCTGCGACCGGGCCGCGCGAAGCGCCAGCGTTACGCTGATCCATCGCGATCACCCGGAAATGCGCCTGAAGTTCGCGGATCGGGTGATACGGCATTTTCTCCCAAAACCCGATGCTCGAGCGCATGCCGCCGGGCGCGAACAACAAAACCGGATAACCCGCGCCATGGCTTTCGTAGTTGAGCTCGAGCTCTCCACGCTTGAACATCGGCATGCTCGGGTCCTACGCGAGCGAGCTTCGCGCGTCCATGGTTTGGATTTTATTTTTTGATGGTCACGCGTCACCGAGCGTTACGTCATAGCCTTCGGCGTCGAGCTCTCGGGCTTCGCCTAAAAGAGCGAGCAGGTCGTCCGAGCGGAGCGCAGTTCCGTCCGTGCCGTCCAAGAGCGATTCGGCGATGCGACGCTTCTTCCGGTGCAATTCCACGATGCTCGCTTCGATCGTGTCGCGCGTGATCAAGCGATACACCGTGACCGCGCGCTCTTGCCCGATGCGATGCGCGCGATCGGTAGCCTGCGCTTCGACTGCCGGATTCCACCACGGGTCGAGATGAATGACGTAGTCCGCGGCCGTCAAGTTCAGGCCGAAACCGCCCGCTTTCAGGCTGATCAGGAACAAGCTCGCGCTGCCAGTTTGGAATGCCGTGACGCGCGCTTGGCGTTCAGCTTGCGGCGTCGAACCGTCCAAGTATTCGTAGCTGATGCCACGCTCGTCCAGCTGTTCACGAACCAAATTCAAAAAATCCACGAACTGACTGAACACCAGTGCGCGATGCTCGTTTTCGCGCAGCTCTTCCACCAAATCCAAAAATAAATTCAGCTTCGAGCACTCACGCGGCGCGTCCGGAAACACCAATTCCGGATGACAGCAAAAACGACGAAGCCGCATGATCTCCGAGAGCACCTCGATCTTGTTGAAGCGCCGCCCGGACGACGAATAGAGCTTGTCGTGAATTTGCTTGCGCAAGATGCCGTAGCGGAGCGCCTCATCGCGCGAGAGATCGACCTCGTGCCGAACCTCGGTGATTGGCGGAAGCTCGCGCAATACGTCGCGCTTCAACCTGCGCAGCACGAATGGGCGCACCAACTTGCGGAGCAGCTCGGTGTTGGTCTCCATGCCGTCGCGTTCGACGGGCAGCACGTAAGTGCGGCGAAAATGCGGCCAATCGCCGAGCAACGCGGGATTCAAAAATTGGAAAATACTCCACAAATCCCCCAAATGATTTTCGACCGGCGTGCCCGTCGCGACGATGCGCTGCTTCGCTGAGAGCGACAGCGCCGCTTTCGCGCGCAAGGACTGCGCGTTCTTGATGAATTGCGCTTCGTCCAGCACCGCCGTGCCGAACGTCAGCGCGGCGAGCTCCGCATGATCTTGCTGGAGCAGGGTGTAACTGCACACGAGCACGTGGTTACTCGCGCCCGGCTCCTGCAAACGCGCACGCAGCGCCGCGCGATCCTTTCCGGCGTAGTCGAGCGCACTCAAGCTCGGCGCAAAGCGTTTCAGCTCGAGCAGCCAATTGCCGCAAACCGACGTCGGCGCGACGACCAGCGCGGGCCCGTCGCTACGGGCGGCACGCGCGAGGAGGAGCGCGATGATCTGCACGGTTTTGCCGAGCCCCATGTCGTCCGCCAAACACGCGCCCAAACCGAGCTCACTCAAATACGAGAGCCAACGAAAACCATCGACTTGGTACGGGCGCAATGTCGCGCGAAGATCGTCCGGAATCGGGAAATCCGTGCTCGAAAGCCGCGCCACGCGCTCGAGCCATGCGCGGCCCTCGCCCTCGACTTCGAAGCCATTTTCTCGGTCTGCGAGCTCGTTCAGTGCGAACAGGGCACTCTTCGCTAAGCGTAGCTCGCCCGGCACGCGCGATTTCACGCTGGCCGCCTTGAGCGCCGCGACGACGCGCCGAATGCGCGTCGCAAGCTCGACGAAATCGCCGTTGGGCAAGCGCACGAAGCGGCCCTTCGCCACCGACGGCAAAGTTGCGAGCTCGCTCAGCGAGATTGGATTGACGTCGGCCAAGTCGAGCCCGCCGGTCACGAGATACCAACCCTTGTCGACGCGCAGCCGGCCGTGCAATGCACCCGCACGCGCTTGCGCGCTCAAACGAAGTCCACCGGATTCCGGCCACTCGAGCTCGCACGCTTGCTTGGAATCCCGCAGCTCGCTGAGCAACGCGAGCACGCCTTCCTCGCTCAAAGTCCAGCTGTCCGGCGCGTCGAAGGGCGAGCGTTCGTCAGGCGGAAGCTCGTTCGCGAGCGTCGGCACGGCGCTTCTGAGCTCGCGATTGTTGACACACTCGAGCTCCAGATCGCGCGCGCAACGCAGGCGTTGCCCGTCGCTGTAGAGAGTCAAACTGGCGCGCCCGGTACCAGCAAAGAAAAATCGGCCGCGCTCACTGAACGGACGCACGCCGAGCTCCACGAGCCACGCGCCCGCGTGCAGCGAAAACCGCAGACAAGGCCGGGCGTCGGCCGGGATCGTGCGCTCGCCGCCGAGCTCGGGACTGTGCACCTCCACGCTTTCGGAGAGCTTGGCCAGTACCGTGACGAGCTCGCGCTCGTGGCTCTTCGGAATGCGCATGCCGCCCCGCAAAGCGAGGATCACGCGGTTCATCGCCGGCGTCACTCGATACACCGAAAGCTGGTGTTCGCCCTCCGGCACGACGTTCACGCCGAGCTCGGCGCCCGCCGGCACCACGAACAACTCGACGTGTCCGCGCTCCTCACGCGTCTCCACGCGGCACGTCCCACGTACCACGTTCACGAGCGCGCGAGCACGCGTCCCGTCGAGCACGCGCGGATGGCCGATCAACGCTTCCGGCGCGTCCGGGCTGAACTCGCGGGCGCCCGAGCCGAGCTCGCGCGTGCAATCGAGCACTCGTTGATCTTCGCGCGGCAGCTCCGCATGGAGCGGCCACAGCTCACTCAGCGACACACGCCGACCGTCGCTCCAGCCTTGCGCCGCGCGGAACTCCTGCAATGCGGGCCGGCTCAGTACGCCGTTTGCTAAGTCCACGAACCACGCCACGCGCCGGCTTTGAGTCTCCGCTTCGGCCGCGCTGTCCGAGATTTGACTGAGCGCCTCGAGCGCTCGCTGCCACTCGGGTTTGGCCGAAAACAGCTCCCAGAGTACGAGTTCTCGCGGCGAACGCTCGCTCGTGAATTCGAGCCCGAGCCGCGACAGTTCTTCCTTGAAATGCTGCTCGTGCAAGAGCTCGGCGAGCAAGAGGGTTTGGCGCGAAAACCAGGCGTAACCGAGCTTCTGCCAATCACTCGCGCGGCGCACGAGCAGCTGGCACCAGTTGGCGCGCGCCCACTGATCGACGGAGTGTAAATGCATCGTCAACCCGAGGATCGCGATTTCCCAACCGCTCACGTCGCTCGAGAGCTGGTGCACGTCGAGCCGCCGCTGCTCTTCGGGCGGTTCGGTCAGGTGCCGCAGGAAGGTGCGGAGCGCGCGCTGCGCGCCGCGGTTCGCTTCGCCGGAAGCGGCGGCGAGCAAGCGCTTGGCCAGAGTACGGCTCGCCTCGTCTTCGCGCCTGAAGGCGAGCAGAGCGAGCAGCGGCGCGAGCGCGCCGGCGTCCGGCAATGCGCCGCGCTTTGCGTTACCGGCCTCGGCGAGGAGCTGCTCGAGGCCCGCGTTGACTTTCGGCAGCTCACCGCGCGCAAAGTCCGTCGCAACGGAGAACAGAGCGCGCTCGCGTTCCGGAACCCGCACGAGTTGTCGCGCGGCTGATTCGAACTCACCGCGCAAAATCGCTTGCTGATAAAGCGCCGCATGCACGCCCGCGTGATCTTCGGGATCCGCCGGATTTTCGCGATCTGCGGCTAGAAAATCGTACAGCTCGCGGGAGCTCGCCGGCCGCCCTGCGCTTTCGACGAGTACCAGTGCTGAAACTCGGCGCGCATCCGCTTGCCACACGCGCTCGAGCCAAGCCGCGTCGAACGGCTCACACAGCGCGCGCCGCAGCCACTCGGCGCCCGTGGTCGGACCGAATTCCGGTGCTTGCTTGCGCAACGCAAACCGACGCCGAAACTCGTCCAGTGCGCCGGCCTGCAGCGCCAAGTTCAAGTCGCTCAGCGAGCGCACCGTGAGCAGCGCGCGCGTGACGCGAGCAATCGCTGCGAGCTCGGCGCGCTCGGCGAGCGCGCGCAGCACGAGCTCGCGATAATCGGCGTGGACGGCAAAATGTGGTTTGAGCGAGCCAGTGCGGTTCGGCCGCGCGGGCACTACGAGCCCCGCGCCTTCTGCGCGCGCAAGCCATGCGCCGGCAGCAAGCGCGGGCCCAGGGCTCAGTTTTTCCAGGGTGCTCTGCGACAACGCTTCTTCACACGCAATCGCCCCGAGCAAGACCCAATCCTGCTCGTTGAAGCTCGAGCTCGCGGCGCGAAAGCGGTGGAGCGGTGAGCTACGCATCATCGAGACAACACACTAGCGCTAGCGCTCGGCGCCCGAAGCGACAAGCGCCGGAGTTACGCCCGCGGCATTCGGCGGCCGCACTCGCCGCGGCAGGCTTTGCCGAAGGTACTGCGGCGAGCGCGATGTTCGGCGAGACAACCCCCAGCGCAAACACAGCGCCGCTTCGAGCCCAAGAAAGAACACGTCTTACCCAGGGCACTTGGTCTTCGGGACGCAGAGCGCGCTCGAGAACAAGCTAGAGGTGACGGGGATATCAGGCAGGTCGCAGCAGGATTCGCCGCTGGCGCATGGCGAATCGTCACCGGCGGTGCAACGCACCGCGCACGCGTTCGACTGAATCGTCACGCAATAGGTCGCTTCCGTGCCGGCGCAGTCAGCGTCCGTCGTGCAGGCCGTTCCTTCACCCACAGGAGGACGCCGGCAAAACGTCGGATCGCCCGCGGTGTTGCAGCTGTATCCGCCGGAACAATCATCATCCGTAGCGCAACCCATGTTCGTGCAGTAGCCACCGATCGCGCTCATCTGACAAAACTTGAACGAAGCGTTCGTGCAGTCGGCACCGGTCGTGCACGGATCGCCGAGGCCTTGCACGGCGCTCACGCAGTCTCCCGTGCTCGTCATCTGAAAGCCGTCGTCGCATACGCACGTGTCCGGCGCGAGCGCGGGGTCACCGCCGTCGGGAGCGGGCGACCGATGTTGGTTCGCCAGACACGGGACGCAGCCGTGATCGCCAGTCGTCGAATTGCTCGCTACGGTGCAAATACAGAGTCCTGAATTCGAGTCATAGGTCTCACCCGGATCACAGCGATTGCTCGAGTCGTAAAGGCAACCAGAAGCACCACCCAACCCGAAGAACCCGAGCACCAAACAAACAGCCGAAAGTCTGGGCAGACTAAACATTTCGGCTAGGTACGACGAGGACCGCATGTTCTTAACTCGGTGTTACGGCTCGATGTTTCGCGTGGAGCCAGAACCTCGGATACTCGTCAAAAGCCCCACGAGCGTCCACCGAAAAAATCCCGCGCTCAGACACGGGCTTTCTTGAAACAACTACATGTGGTTC
>DASYCL010000298.1:0-3350 GCA_036500245.1 Polyangiaceae bacterium
CGCACCCGAACGTGGTGCAGTTGAATGAGCATGGCGTCGAAGCGGGCGCGGCCGAGCCGTACCTCTGGTACACGATGCCGCTCTACAAAGGCTCGGATTTGGCGCGCGTGCTCAAATCCGAAGGTCCGCTCGAACTCGGCCGCGCGCACGCGGTATTTTCGCGCATCGCGGGCGGCGTGTGCGAGCTGCATCGAGCTGGGCTCAGGCATCAAGACATCAAGCCGGACAATATCTATCTCGCGGCGATGGCCGGCGTCGGCGATCGGCATCCGGTGTTGCTCGATCTCGGCGGCGCGGCGCGCAAAGGTTCGACGCGTCCGCTCGTGGCCACGTTTCCCTTCGCGGCACCGGAGCAAACCGAAGCCTTGATCGGTGGTTTGCTCGGCGACAAGCACGAGCCGCTGAGCGAAAAGGTCGACGTCTACGCGCTCGGCGCGACGCTTTTGTTTTCACTGATCGGTCGCGACATGCTCGGCCACGACGTCGGGCAAAGTGAAGACGACGGCGACAACTCGCCGGCCGCGCTCGTGAAATTGCGCTCGCAGCTCGCAGTGATTCACGCGATGCGCGCCGAAGACCCGCTGCCCGCGGGCACGCTTTCGGGCATTACTGGGCCCACGCGCGAGCATTTGCAGGGCGCGTTTCAACGTTGGCTCGCGCCGGATCCGGCGCGGCGTTCGAGTGCGGTCGAGTTTTTGGACGAGCTCTCGGTCTTGCTCGAGTGGGACGCGGAAGTGGCGCGCCGGCGCGCCGCGCGCGCGACGCGGAACACCGTGCTGCGCGTGACCTTGGGCTTGTTGCTCGCGGTGTGCGTCGGCTTGTTCGCCGGATATCAGTGGCACAAGCGCACGATGAGCGCCGCCAATCGGGCCACGAACGACGCCTTGAAAAAAGCCGATGAAGCCGCGGACGAGCTCAACCGCGCGGGCTCGAATCTCGACAAGATCGTGGCCGATCCGTCGCTCGGCCCGGTCGAGAAAGCGAAGAAGATTGGCGAGGTCGTCGAATCGCTCGAAGCGCAGACCAGCGGGCTCGCCGCCGCGAACGCGCAGCTGAAGAGCGACGCGAAGCGCGCGGCCGACGTCGCGCGCTTCCGCGCACAACAAGAAAAAGAAAAATCAGACGCCGAGCTCGCCAAACTCAGCGACGAGCGCGACAAGGCCGAGCAGGACAAAACCAGCGCGGACAGTGCGCGCCTTCAAGCCGAAAACGAGCGCAATCAAGCGCGCAGCGACAAAACTTCGGCGGACGCCGCGCGCGCCAACGCCGAGCGCGATCGCGATCGCGCGCAGCAGGACAAAGCCGTGAGTGATGCGGCGCGCGCCAAAGCCGAGCAAGACAAAGCCGCGGCCGACGCTGCCCGCCAACAAGCCGAAGCCGAGCGCGACAAAGCCGTCGCGGACAAGTCCGCGGCCGAAGCCACGGCGTTCGCGCGCGGAGTCGCGGCGCGGATCACCTCCGCGCCTCCCGCGAATGCTCCCGCGGCGCCCGGGCCCGCGCCGCAGAATTAATGGCTTTTTCGGCCGGTTTGCGCTTGCTCGGCTCAGCGCTCGCCGGGTGGCGGCGTGATCGGGCCTTCGGAGCTGATTGTGTCGTCCGAGCGCGCGTTGCTCGCGCCCGCTGCTTCGAGCGAGGGGGCATTGACGGTTCCCTCCGCTTGGTTCGCGTCCGCGACGCCAATGTCGCCTCCGTCGACTCCGATCTCCCGATCGAGCTCGCGGTCGATCGCGGCGGCTTCGGCGTTCTCGGCGTCCATTGCCCACGCGGCGAGTGTGCCCGCCGCTGCGCCGATCACCGCGCCCGCGGCGACTCCGGGCGGACCCGCGAGCACGCCCAACCCCGCACCACCAATCGCCCCAACGACACCGCCGCCCGCTTCCATCAAGTGACGCGCTGTCGCGGATTTCCGCGGCTTTTTCGGCTGTTTTCTGGTTTTCATGGTTCGCCTTTCGCGGCGCGTTCGCTCGCGCCGCAGGCGGATTGATCGCAAAGCGCGTGCCGACGCGAGTGCCATGCGATCCAGTTGAGGCACTTGCGTCGCCACGCGCGTGTGATCGAGGCCTAGTAGCGTGTCCGATGCGTCATCGGATCCCTAGGAATTTTTTTTCCCTGCGCATGCACAGCGCTTGGCCAGTCGCGCCACAAGCTGCGCGACGAGCGCATGTTCACCCCTTCGGGTGTCACGAAGCGCGGCGGTCAGGTCTCGTGGGGTCCCGCCTCCATTCGAAAACCGTGATCAGCCAGGCGAATCCGTAGCTTTGTTTTAGTTCCGTGCATCGGGCCCGAGCCCTTCGCGCGCGCTTGGGCGCGAAGGAAAGGGGAAATCCAACAGCTAGCGATTCGCTTCTCAGATCTTGCGCGCGGTCGTGCCCGACAACGCCGGGGTTCGCCTGCCCGGAAATAACACAAAGCACCAGATCCGCGCGGCTGATCACGGTTTTCGACGCGCTTCGCGATCCCCGGCGGGGGGAAAGACGGGCGGCCACGTTAGAACTGACCGCCGCGCTTCGTGACACCCGAAGGGGTGAACAGGCGCTAGTCGCGTAGCTCGTGGCGCGCGCGGCCAAGCGCCAATTCGCGCGCAGCGCCCAAGAAACCACAGATATGACGAGCTCTCAGGACCTCAACAAAGCTCAGCGAGTCGCGCTAAGTAAATCCACCAAAAACGGAGTGCGTTCGCGATCGCTCAGTTCGGCGACGGCGTGTGCGATGCTTTCGCGAGTGGCGTGCGGAGGCACACCGAACAGCGCCCACGGCCCTTTGCTGCTCAAGCGGCCGCGTTGGACTTGAAGGTGACGGCGCGTGCCGTAAACTGCGACCGTGAGCGGCGGGTTCAACACCTTGAGCAACTCGAGCGCGTACGCAACGCGATCGAAGCGTTCGCTCGATCGCGCTTCGAACAGCTTTTCTGCTTGGATGACGTAAGTGTTGGCGCGTTCGGCCATGAAGCAAGTTCAGCCTGCATCGAGCACTCGCGCAAGTTTTAACGGCTGACGCGCGATAGACTCGGAGTCGTCAAGCCCGCGACGAGCGCGAGTTTGCGATTTCGAGCAAGGTGTCCGCATGGCATGGGCCGTCGAGCGGGCACCAGCACGCGAGATTTTTCCCGTGCAGTTCGGCGCGCACGTCTTCAGCGTGGTACGCCAATTTGTTCTTGGCGAATGCGGCGCGAAATTGCGCGACGGACCAAGCGCGGGCAGCTGCCTTGTCTTTCGTACCGCCCGGGCCCTTGTAGTCCTCCATGCGATACGGATTGCCCCAGCGTGTGCCGCGCGAAACGACCACGACGGGGAGCGCATTCGGTGAGTTCAAATGCGAGCCCTTCTTGCGGCTGCGTTGGACGCGCACCG
>DASYCL010000299.1:0-1850 GCA_036500245.1 Polyangiaceae bacterium
TCCCTTTTTCGCCCGGCAGCTTGTAGAGCTCGAGCGTCCCGAGCGGCTTCTTGCCCGCGAAGTACGCCACGCTCACCACGAGGTTGTCCGGACCGACCGGCGCCGCCGGCTTCTCGATCCAATCTTGCACGTGCAAGCGGCCGAGTTTGCTCATCCAGTTGCCCGCGGTCTCGTCGAGCTTCGTCGGCGTCGCCGTATCGGCCCAACCTTCGACTTTGTTGGGCACGCGCGTGAGATCGCGTGATTTGCTGCCCTTCACGATCTTCACGCTCGTGACCTCGTCTGGCTTGAAACCCTGCAAGTCGCGCTCGGTGAGGCGCGATTCGGCGAAAAGCAGATTTTGCACGACGTCCCCAGGGAGCGCATAGACATCGCCTGAACCGGCTTTGGCGTAACGTTCGCCGCCGCCCGGCGTCGAGCCGCCGATCACGAGTGATTGCGCTTTGCCGCTGACGGTCAGCTTCAAAGTGCCCTCGGGTTTATCGAAGCCGAACTCTTCCGCGCGCGCGGGCTCGACCTTTCCGATTTCGCGCACGGCTCGGAGTGGCGCGAGGCTCTTCATCATCTCGTCCGCTGCCTTCACGCCGACGAAGCGCACTGTTTCGTGCTTCGTCGCGAGCGGCGGCGCGCCGGCGTCGGCGCCAGCGGGTGGATGCGGGCTCGCAGGTTCGTCCTTCTCCAACGTGCCGACGTAGTAGCGACCAGAATCGTCCTTCTTGGGTTCGATCCGCAGTTTGCGCGTCGGCGTGTCGAAGGTCAGGAGCGAGACGGAATCCGGGCTGCCGCCCCAGACTTCGACTTCGCTCGGCTTGAGCGTCACCTGCGCGCTGTCGTCGCGCGACCAGACGCCGAACGCGGCGACGGCGGCCACGCCGAGCAACGCCAAGTGCACGATTTGTCCCTTCAAGCCGTTCATCGCTTGGCTCCTCCGACACGCCGCGAGCGACGGCTGATCACCACACCCGCGCCGAGCACGAGGCACGGCACGCCGAAAATCGTGGTGTAAAACCAGGTCAAGTCTTGCTGCTTCGTTTGCTCGACGTGAACGTCTTCTTCGCTCGTCTCCGCGCCAGCGAAGCTTTCTTCACCGACCAGCCAGCGCACCGCGTCGAGCAAGAGCACTTGATTGCCGCGCACGTTGCTCATCACCAAATCGCTGAACGCATCCGCATCGGACATGACGAATGCGCGCATTTCCTTGGTTTCTGGCTTCTTTTCTTTGGGTTTCTTGTCTTTCGGGTCCGGCGCGGGTGCCGGCTTCGCGCCGCCGACGATCGGCTTCGTGACTGCGGCCGCGAGGTTGAAGCTGCCGCTCTTCTCGCTGTCCTTGTCCTGCGTGTAATTTTTATTTTTGTCCGCGAACGTCCCGGTCGGCGCGCGCACCGCAAAATCGATCTTCGCGGTCGCTCCCGTCGCGCGATCCAAACTGCCTGCGCCGAACACGACAATCGCCGCCGCCGGCGCGTTGCGGCTCAACGTCGAGACTGAAGCGTGCGACGAGAAGCTGTTCGTGACCATGCGCGCGCGGTCGGCATCGTTGAATGAAAGGCGAACGTGCGCGCGATCGTTAGCCAACAGAGTCGGCGAATAAGTGAGCTGCGCGAGCCCGGCGAGCCCTTCGATCCCAGCCGGAACTGGTGCTTCGGCGGTCTCTTTCTTTTCTTCGTTCGGAGGCGCTTTTTCGGCGCTGGACTTGGCTTTTGCGTCGGCACTTCCGGCGGGAGCGGCGCTGCTCGCTGGCGGCGCGCTGGCGGCGCCGTTCGCTGTCGCGCTCGGCGCGGTGATCTGGCTCGTATTCGCGTCCGGATCGAGCGCAATCAGAAGATGCCCGCCGCGATCGGCGTAGCGTT
>DASYCL010000300.1:0-3938 GCA_036500245.1 Polyangiaceae bacterium
CTCGTGCCCGATCTGTCGCGCTGCGCCTATGGCAAGCTCGATGACAAACACTGTTTGCCCGGCGTCGATGAGCAAATCTGCGCCGCGGGCGAGAACTGGAACGGCGTGCGCTGCGCCAAGCCGGGCGCGCCGCGCTGCCCCGACGGCCGCGTCGAAACGCCGGGGCGGGGGTGCTTGCTCAAAGAACCCGAAGAGACGCGCGCAGTCGATCTCGAAGCCGAGCAAAAACTGGTGCAGCGCGCGCCCGCTCCCGAATTCGAAGCCGACTGCCGCACGAACTTCGGCGAGCGCGTGCACGCATTCCGTTACTTCGGTGGCACGCATCAGGCCCGAAACCTGGTAAGTCACCAGGCCGGATGCAAAAATCGCGACGTTGGCGTGGGCTGGAACTCCTGTTGTTGTCCCTGATTTTTGGGGTTGCCTGTGGCGGCCAAACCGTCGCAGCGAATGCCCCAGAAACACCCGTTCCTACCGCGAGCTCGAACGCTGCCTCGACCAATGCGGCGACTAGCGCAGCGCCGAGCACCGTAGCGCCGAGCACCGTAGCGAGTGCCGCACCTCCCGCAAATGCTTCGCCCGCATCGGACGCGCTCGCCAAATCCCAAGCCGACGCGGTCCCGGCCGCGAGCGAGGCCGCGCCGCTGCCCCAAGGCACGCTCGTACTTCAGCTCGGCGATTCATTTGCCGCCGCGCTCGGCGTGGAGCTCGGCAAGCGCTTGAAGTCCGCGGGCGTGCGCAGCGCACTCGAATACAAGACCGCGAGCTACATCCCCAATTGGAGTTTTGGCCCGGAAATCCCGGAATATATCGGCAAATATCGGCCGGACTTGGTGCTGGTCACGCTCGGCGCGAACGAGATCGAAATTCCGAAACCAGAGCAGCGCGTGGGCGCGATCAAGCATCTGGTGAGCGAGCTCGGCGGGCGGCCGTGCGTGTGGGTGCTGCCGCCGCTGTGGAAGCCGGACAGCGGATTGATCCAAGTGATCAAAGACAACGTCGCGCCGTGCCGCTATCTCGACAGCAGCGCGCTCGTGCCGGACCTGCCGCGCGGTCGCGACAAGATCCACCCGAGCGCCGAAGGCCGAGAAATCTGGGCCGAAGCCGTGTTTCAATGGCTTCGCAAGGAGCGCGTGGGGGACGAAAAACACGCCTGGGCGCTGAAGCCCGCGCCTCCGCCCGCGAAATAGCGGGCCCTTCGCAGCTCAAGCGCGCGCGCGGCGAGCCGCGAATTCGCCGAGAAACAAGCCGAGCCCGCCGCCCAAGAAGAGCGCGATCATGAACGAGCCGAAGACGCTGCCGAACAGATCCTTCGGCGCGGCGTGGCCCGGGAAGAACGCGGCGAACACGATCGCGATGCCGAACCACGCGGCCAGCCGCGAGCGCACGTGTCGGGCCGCGCCGGCGGCTTCGAGCAAGACGGCGGCGGGCATCGCGGCAGCAAGCGCGACCAGGCACCAGTGCGCGGGCGTCCGCACGGACGCTTCGAATACGACGAAGTAGGCGTCGTAGGAAGCGAGCGCGAGCACCAGCGCGCCGAGCGCGAGCACGGCATTGCGCAGACCGCCGTGCGCGTTGAAGAAGGGACTGACGCCCGACACCACCGCGATCCACGGGATCCCGAACGCGAGCACTTGGCCTTCGAACGGCCGCAGATTGTCGAAGCGCGATCCGCCGATCAAGAGCAAGAGCGAAAGCAAGAGGAGCGGCAGGCGCGCGCGAGAAAGAGCTTCGGACATGCTGGATCCGCGGAGGGCGCCGGGCATAGCATGGACTCGTTGGCCCGCGAATCACCGAGTCGGCTCGGCCTTCCGCTCTGCGCGGGAGTTGGGCTCGCGCTCTTTGCACTGGGCTGCGCGGCGCACGCACCGACGGCGCGACCGGCGCGCGAGCGACCCGGCATGGCAGCCGCGCGTCGGCGAAGTGTCGTCAAGTTGGCGAGCAAGGGCCACGAGAGCTTGCACTACGAAGTGCGACTCGACGATGCCTTATCGACGATCGAGGTCGAGGTTTGTCCGCGTGGCTTTCGCATCGAACGCCTCGAGTCGCCCAGCCCTGGCGCACAGGAGCTGCTGGGAGGCGACCCCATCATCACCCCCGAGGCTCGGTATCGTTGCTCGGACGACGGCGTCGAATTGCCGTTGATCCAAGCCGATGAATGCCTGCGCTATCGCGTCCATATGCCGGAGCGGGCGCAGGATCCCACCGCGTTTCGGCGCGTCGATCGCGATTTGCTCGCGTCGCCGGATTTGTGGCTGTGGGTGCCCACGCCGCGGCCCGCCGAGCTCGCGATGCGCGTGCACTTCACGCTGCCGAACGGCGTGGTCGCGGCCTTGCCTTGGCCGAAAGTAGGCGAAGATTTCGAGCTCTCGGAGACCGCGTTCGCGTGGAAGGCGGGCGGCGCGTTCGCGCATGCGGAGCCGAAGATGCTCTCGGTTCAAGGCGGCGAGCTCGTCTGGTCGGCGCTTGGCCACGGCTTCGAACATGAAGCCGAAGTCGAAGCTTGGCTCGGCGACAGCGCGCGCGCGGCGAGCCTACTTTTCGGCCATTTTCCAGTGTCGCGAGCGGTCGTGCTCGGCGTGCCGGGCGAGCGCGGGCGCGCGCCGTTCGGCATGGCGCTGCGCGGCGGCGGTCCTGCGGTCGTGATCTTGCTCGATCGCTTTGCGGACCGAGTATCGCTTGCAAACGATTGGACGAGCACGCACGAATTTTTGCATTTGAGCGTGCCGCGTTTGCCACCCGAAGATGCGTGGCTCTTCGAAGGACTCGCGACGTACTACACTGAAGTCGTGCGCGCGCGCGCTGGCTTGATCACGCCGGCAGCCGCGTATCAACACTTGCTCGACGGCTTCGAACGCGGTCGAAAGCACGCCGCCGAACGCACGCTGCGCGAAGCGAGCGCGACGATGCGGCAAAATCACGACTTTTATCGGGTGTATTGGGCGGGCGCGGCGCTCGCGTTCTTGACCGATCTGGCGGCGCGCCGCGCGGGCGGACCGACGCTCGATAGCGCGCTACGCGCGTTTGCCGAGTGTTGCGCCGCGTCGAAAGAAGATTGGGACGCCGAACGCTTGCTCGCAAAGCTCGACGCCGCGCTCGGCGCGCCGCGCTTCGCGTCGATCGCGCACACTTACCTCGATCGCGCTGGATTTCCTGAGCTCACCGTCGCGCTACGCGAGCTGGGCGTGAGTCCCGGCACGCGCGGCGAAGCAATCTTTCAACCCGCGCCGAGCGCGGCACTGCGCGACGCGATCATGGCGCCGTCACAGGCCCACGCGGATCGCGAGCCACATGAGCAGTGAGAGCAGCGCGAAGATCGCGAAGATCCAGGGCGGCCCGCCGACGAAATACGGATAGACCATGCACAGAAGCCCGTACGCGATCTGCGGCGCGCGACCTTGCTTCTTGCCGTACATGAAGAAGCCGAAACCGATCGTCGACACCAGGAAACCGGCTAAAATCGAGTTGCCGTTCATCGCGTGGTCAGGCGAGGGCAGGGCGGGAGTGCTGCACGATTTCCTCGGCGGACACTTCGCGCGCGAGTGATTCGGACAGATAGATGCCTTCCGAAAGCAACATCGTGTTCAGCGCGATTTGCGCGGTTGGAAGCAGCGGCACGTGCCCGAGCAGCGCGCCGATCCAATGCGCTTGCGAGCTTACGTAGTATTTGCCGTTCTCCGCCACCGTGTCCCAGCGTATTTTGGCGCTACCGAGATCGAGCCCGGCGTCCAGGTTCAGGTGCCCATAGCTCTTGAAGAAACCGAACGGGTTCAGCCGAATGCCCGCGTTCGAGCCGAATACGTAGGAGGCTTCGAGCGAATCGACGTGAAGCGCCCAGGCTTCGATGATGTCGAGTGTGATGCCGCCGGCGAGGCGCGCGAAGCCCACGCCGAGCTCTTCCACGTCGTAGCTCGAGTGCGCGCGACGTGCGGGATCCATTT
>DASYCL010000301.1:0-2919 GCA_036500245.1 Polyangiaceae bacterium
CAACGATCGACGAAGCGCTTGTCCTGACCGATGCTGTTGCCGCATAAAACCGCCTGAAAACCGCACCAGCCGGTCACGCGCTCGAGCAGCTTCCGCTCCGCGGCGCCGAGGTCGAGCTTGGATGCGCGGACGCGCGCGGTGAGCCCCGTCGTCTCGTGCATGTCGCACACGAACGGCGTCATGCGGGCGAGCGCTTCTTCCGGCTGCCAAATGTCGCACACGAACTCCTCGAGCGGCTCGAGGTTCGCGTTGGTGATGATCAGTGCGGCTTGCAGGATGACGTCGTTCTGCGCGTCGAGGCCCGTCATTTCGAGATCGAGCCAAGCCAGATTGCCTTCTGCCTGCGTACGGATGCTGCGGTCGCCCATGTGCCCTTGCCGAATTCTGGCTAAAATCGCGAGAAATTACGCCGGTTTTTTGGTTTTTTCTTTGGCCTTCGGCAGCACGATGGTCGGATCCTTCTTGCGCGCCCGATACATCATCATCGTCTTGCCGATCACCTGCGCGACTTGAGCGCGCGTGCGCTTCTCGATTTCGAGCACCAAGTCGGCCGCGGCCAGCTCGTCGTTGCCGGTGACGCGGACCTTGATCAGTTCGTGCGTGTGCAGCGCGCCGTCGATCTGCGCGACGACTGCGTCCGAGAGACCGCCGTGTCCTATTTGAACCACCGGCTTCAGCGGATGCGCGAGCGCGCGCAAGAAGCTCTTCTGTTTGCCGGTGAGTTGTTTCGAGTCGCGAGGCTGCGTCACGCCCGCCTCTTAGCCCAAAATTCCGCAGGTCACGAACGCTAAGGATGGCGCGCCGCGGGAGCTGGCTGAGGGGCTCGGATAAACGGCCGGCATTTGCGGCGTTTTCCGCCGAGCGCGCGCCGCCCGGCGAAAACGCTCGGAGCGCGCGCAGCGTCTCGCTTTCCGACTCCGTGACGTGCGCGTGTCGCGGCCGGCTGTGGCATGCTCGGCGGCCGGAGCCAGAGCAGGTGCGCATTCTCTACGGTGTAGTTGGTGAAGGCATGGGGCACGCAACGCGCAGCCGCGTCGTGCTCGAACATTTGTTGCGCGCGGGGCACGAGATCCGCATCGTCGTGTCCGGTCGTGCGCATCGCTTCTTGGTCGAGCGTTTGACGGGCTACTCGAACGTCAGCATCGAAGAGATCCACGGGCTCACGCTGAGCTACTTCGGCAACTCGCTCGATCGCTCGAAGAGCTTGTTCGAAAATCTGCGCAAGGCGCCGAAGGGCATTCAGAAGAACGTCAAGGTGTACCGCAGGGTCGCCGAGAGCGGTTTTTTGCCCGAGCTCGTGATCAGCGATTTCGAATCTTGGGCCGCGCTTTACGGCCTCAATCATCGCTTGCCGGTCGTGAGCATCGACAACATGCAGGTGATCAATCGCTGTCGGCACGATCGCGGCGTCACTTCCGGCAAAGGCTTCGATTTCGATCTGGCGCGCTTGGCTGTGAAGGTCAAAATGCCGGGCGCGTATCATTACCTCGTCACGAGCTTCTTTTTCCCCGAGGTGCGAAAGAAGTACACCACGCTCGTGCCGCCGATTTTGCGGCCCGAAGTGATCGCGGCCAAGCGCGAACCGGGCGCGCACGTGCTCGTTTATCAAACCTCGCCGACGAATCAGAGCCTCGTGCCGACGCTGAAAAAACTGCCCTATCGCTTTCGCGTGTACGGCATGGGCCGCGAGGGACAAGAGGGCAACGTGACCTTGTGCGGCTTCTCAGAGCCCGGATTTCTCGACGATTTGCGGACCGCGCGCGCGGCGGTGGCCGGCGGTGGCTTCAGCCTACTGAGCGAAGCGGTGAGCTTGAAAGTGCCGCTCTTGTCCGTGCCGGTCGCGCATCAATACGAGCAAGAGTTGAACGCGCGTTATCTCGAGAAGCTCGGTTACGGCGCGTGGGCCCGAAGGCTCGAGCTCGAACCCTTGCTCAAATTCCTCGACCGCGTGGACGACTATCAGCACGCGCTCGAAAGCTATCCGTCGCGCGACAACAGCACTCTGTTTCAATGCGTCGACGAATTGGTCGAGCGCGCGATGCGCGGCGAGAGTCGTCCCGTTCGACTCGATGCCGACGCACCCGGCAAATACGAAATCGAAAAATCACTCTCGGCGTGAATCAGCCGAGATCGCTCGCAGCGATCAGCGCGGCGTCGTAGCCGCACATGCCGTGTACGCCAGCGCCGGGATGCGCGTAGCTCGAGCAGAGGTACAAGCCTTTGACTGGCGTGCGATAACGAAAATAAGGAAAAACCGGGCGAAATAACAGTTGTTGATGCCAGGCGTTGGTGCCGCCGCCCAAGTCGCCGCCGATCAAATTCGCATTCATGGCTTCGAGATCGGGCGGCGCACTGATGTGACGAGCGAGGATGAACTTACTGAAGCCGGGCGCTAGCCCTTCGATCCGCGCGGTCACGCTATCGGCGAATGCTTCGCGCTGTGCGGCCCAGCCACCTTCCGGAGTCGAAGGCACGCGCGAATAGCAATACAGCGTGTGCTGGCCTTCGGGTGCGCGCGTGGCATCCGCCAAACTCTGTTGCCCGATCACGAGATAGGGCTGTTCTGGGATTTTGCCTTGGCGCACTTCGCGGGTGAATCGCGCCAAATCCTCGAGGCCCTCGCAGGCGTGCACGACCGCGCTTTCATGCGCGGTGGGCTCCGTCCATGGAGCTGCGGCGGAGAGCGCGAAGTCTACCTTGAAGGTGCCAAATCCTTGCTTGAATTTGCGCATTTTGCGGCGCAACCACGACGGCACGTGCGCGGCTTCGAGCAGCTTCAAGAACAATGTCGGCGCTGCGGTGTCGGCGAGTACGGCCAGGCGCGCGCGCACTTCTTCGCCGCCTTCGAGCTCGACTGCCGTAGCGCGCCCGTTGCTGACGATCACGCGTGTCACGGTCGCGCCGAGCCGCAATCTGCCG
>DASYCL010000302.1:0-2517 GCA_036500245.1 Polyangiaceae bacterium
CGGCGCCCGTGTTCGCGCCCGCGGAACCCGCGCTGCCAGTCGCGCCCGCGCCGCCGTTCGGGCCGCCGGCGAAACTCGAACCCGCACTGCCACCGCCGGCA
The DNA here is from genome assembly GCA_036500245.1 of Polyangiaceae bacterium. GTDB lineage: Bacteria > Myxococcota_A > Polyangia > Polyangiales > Polyangiaceae > PMG-095. The sequence goes on from DASYCL010000302.1 coordinate 102, forward strand.
CTGGTCCCGGCGCTGCCGCCCACCGACGCGCCGCCGAAGCTCGTGCCACTGGCGCCGCCGCTTGCTCCGCCAACGTTCATCGCGCCGCCCGCGGCAGTTGCGCCGCCGTTCAGTGAGCCAGCGCTCGCGCTGCTCGAGCCCGCGACTGCGCTGGCTCCGCCATTTTGCGGCGAGCCAGACACGCCGATTTCGCCGCCGTTTGCCGTCGCTTCGCTGCCCGCGTCGCTATTCGAACTGCAAGCGCCGAGCGCGCCGCCGAGCGCGCCGCAAATGGCAAAACCAAACCAACCCCAATCGCGTCGCGCTGATCGTTCCATGCGCAGGGATCAGGGGCAGATTGCGGCGTGCCTTGCCGCAATCTGCCCCTAATTGGGCAAATCGCCGGCGCCCGCAGCCGCGCATGGTCGAAGCTCGGGTGGCGCGGCATGATCGGCTCGTGCCTCCCGAAGCCACGACGAGCGTCGCGTTGCTCGGTCCGACCAACACGGGCAAGACACACCGCGCGATCGAGCGCATGCTCGAGCACGAAAGCGGCATGATCGGGCTGCCGCTCCGGTTACTTGCACGCGAAGTCTACGATCGCGTGAGCACGCGCGTGGGGCAAGATCGCGTGGCGCTCGTGACCGGCGAAGAAAAGCGCGTGCCCAAGCGGCCCGATTTTTGGGTGTGCACCACGGAAGCGATGCCCGTCACACGTGAAGTCGATTTCGTCGCCATCGACGAGATTCAGCTCGCGGCCCACGACGAGCGCGGGCACGTGTTCAGCGAACGCCTACTCCACGCGCGCGGCCGGCGCGAGAGCTGGTTCATGGGTGCTGCGACGATGCGCCCGTTGCTCGAGCGCATCGTGCCGGCCGCGAAACACATGGAGCACCCTCGCCTTTCGCGGCTCACGTTCGCGGGCAGCAGCAAATTGCAGAAACTGCCGCCGCGCTCCGCCGTCGTCGGGTTTTCTGTGCCGGAGTTGTACGAGCTCGCGCATCGCCTGCGCGCGCTTCGCGGCGGAGCGGCGGTGGTGCTCGGTGCACTTTCACCGCGCGCGCGAAACGCGCAAGTTGCGCTGTTTCAAGCCGGCGAAGTCGACTATTTGGTGGCGACCGACGCGATCGGCATGGGCCTGAATCTGGACGTCGGGCACGTTGCGTTCGCTTCATTGCGCAAATTCGACGGCCGCGGCGCGCGCGATTTGGACGGCGCGGAGCTCGCGCAAATCGCCGGCCGCGCGGGCCGTTACTTGCGCGATGGAAGCTTCGGCACGGTGAGCCCGTGTGAGCTCTCGTTCGAAAGCGCGCGCCGGATCGAACAGCATCGTTTCGATCTTTTGCGCCGCGTGCGCTATCGCAACGCATCGCTCGATTTTTCGTCGCCTGCCGCGCTGGTCGCTGCGCTCGAGGCTCCGCCGCCCGCGCCGTACTTCGCGGCCGTGCCCGACGCGGTCGATCTCGCTGCGCTACGCAGTTTACTCAATGAACCGGAAATCGCGCGCCAGGCAAACCAACCAGAAGCCGTCGAGCTGCTGTGGAACGTGTGCCAAGTGCCGGATTTTCGACGCATCCTGTTCGAGGTGCACCTCGAACTCTTGCGCGACCTGTTCGGCGCGTTGCAATCGGGACCGCTGTCGAGCGATTTTTTGTCTTCGCGCACGCAAGAGTTCGCGCGCGAAGACGGCGGCGTCGACACATTGCTCGCACGCATCGCGCGGCTCCGGACTTGGGCCTTCGTCGTGAATCACGCGGACTGGTGCCGAGAGCCAGCCCACTGGTCCGCGCGCTTGAACCAGCTCGAAGATCAATTGAGCGACGCGCTGCACCGCGCGCTGGTCTCGACCTTCGTCGAGCGGCGCAGCAAAGCACGCACGCAGGCGCGCTCGGGCGAACGCACGCCACACGCGCCGAGCGAAGCACCGACACTGGACCGCCATCATCCGTTCGCCGCGCTCCAAAACCTACGCGCCGCGACACGCCAAGCAGCGCCGGAGACTTTAGCGCAGAACGAGTTAGCGGAATTGGTGGATGCGCCGCACTCGGCGTTCGAGCTCGACGCGCACGGGCGCGTGTTCGCGCATGGCATGCTCTTGGGTAAACTCGTGCGCGGCGCGAACTTGCTCGAACCGAACGTGCAGCTCGCCGAACTCGCCGAGCTGCGGGCCGGCGCGCAAAGCCAGCTCGAACGACGCTTGCTCGCGTTCGCGCGCGACTCGGTCGGACGGCTCTTGCATTCGCTCGACGGTTTGCGGCGCGGAGAGCGCGCGGAACTGCGCGCGATCGCCTATCAGCTCGAGCGTGGGCTCGGCACCGCCAGCGCGCGCGAGCTCGACGCTTCGCTCGCAATCCTCGACGACGCAGCGCGCGCCGAGCTCGACACGGCCGGCATTCGCATTGGCCGAGTGTCGGTGTTCGTGCCGGCGCTGTTGCGC
>DASYCL010000303.1:0-8038 GCA_036500245.1 Polyangiaceae bacterium
TCGCTTGCGGCTTGCTCAAGAGCTTGATGCCGAGTTCGGTCATCAACTGACTCGTGATGCCTGTATCGGTTTGTGGATCGAAGGTGATGCCCGGCACGAATTGCCAAGTGTCGAACCCTTGGTCCAAGCCCACGCCGCGGAAGTACAAATGCGCATGCCACGCAGTGGTGGCGATGCCGTGCGCTTGCAGCACCTCGGCGAGGAACGTGTCGGACTTCGGGTAGCTCGCGAAGAAGTACCCACTGCGATAGAGCGTCGATGGATAGCGGCTCGACAGAAAACCAGCGACGCTCTTCGCCGTGTAGCTCGAGAGCGCATACTCGTTGGTGTACACGACGCTCTGTTCGGCCAGCTTCGTGAGGTTCGGAGCGATCGCGCGCGGGTATCCGGTCCACGGCATGTCCGCGCGCAGGCTGTCGATCGTGAGTAGCAGCACGTTGCGCGGTGTGCTCGGTTCGGGCGGCGTGGGTTCGGCACTCGCGCTGGGCGAGGTGGCGGAAACCGCCAGCTGCGCGTTGGCGCGGGATGAACCTGCGGCCGGTGCTGCGCTCGCGACCGTTGGGGCAGGGGCGGCACCTTCGTTTTTGCAAGCGATCGAGAGAGAGGCCGCGCAGAGCGCTGAAATGGCGGAAAAATAGCTGAATCGGCGGTGCACTACGATCTCCGCACGCCGGTTTTCAGGAGGCCGGCGAAGGCCTGCACAGTAGAGACTCGAGGCGCGTTCGTCGAGTTTTGCGGTAGCTGCTCGCCGTCGCGCTGGTGGCAGACCTTTCATTTCTGATTCGCAATGACGTTTTCAGTTTTGCAATGATTTGCTCCGAACATCTTCTGTAACTCATTGAGAGCGAATGCAAGCGACCGCGGTACGAGTCCTGCACTAAGGGCGCTCGGCAGCAGCCCGAGGTGTCCCCCCCCCTCCGCCCGGGCTGCTGCCCTTTTTTTGTCTTCACGCTGACGGGATTCTTGCCCCGGACGCGGCGCATCGGGCAATCCGGTGCAGGCATGCGCAGCGCAGGGATCTTGGTTCTGCTCGCGGTTGGCTGTCGGCACGATCCGAATGGCGATCCGCCCAGTTTGAGCCATGTAGCCGAATCCGCCCCCGCGGTCTCCGTCGCGTTGAGCGCGGCGCCGGCAAAGCCGAGCCCGCCGCGATTGCCGCGCGTCGGCTTGGACGGCGCGGCGCACCTCGAACCGGCGGCGGATGCTGCTGTTCAGCCCGGACCGCGGATTTACGCGAAGGCGCTCCGTGCCTGGATTTTCGCCGCGCCGTCAGCGAGCGCCGCGAAGCTCGGCTACCTGCGCGAGGGCGCATCTTCCGCGACGAGCGCCAAACCCGCGGGCTTCGATGGTTGTCCCGGTGGCTGGTTCCGCGTCGAGCCGGAAGGATTCGTTTGTGCGGGCCCCACGGCGACGACCAACGCAAACGATCCGGTCGTGGTCGCGACTCACGACACGCTGCCGGACATCACACGCCGGCTGCCGTACATCTACGGCACCGTGCGCCGGCCCGGTCCGATTTACGGGCGCGTACCGAACAGCGCGGAGCTCGCCGAAGCCGAACCGGATTTGAACGATCGCATCGGCGCGTGGCTCGGCGCGGACGGCGAAATCGGCGCGAAGTACGCGCCGCAAGTCTGGCTCGGCGCAAACCAGACCAGTGTCGATGCGGCACAAGCCTGGCAAGCCCACACCAGCGACCCACTCCCGAAGTTTTTGAGCGTGAACGGCAGCGCCAGCGGACCCGCCGTGGTCGATCACATGAAGCCGAAAGTCGGCTACTCGCTACTCGAGACTTTTCTGGCCGGCGGACGTCGCTACGGAGTCACGACCGATCTCACGCTCGTGCCCATCGATCGCCTGCGACCAATTCAAGGCTCGAGCTTTCACGGCGTCGAGATTGGGAAGGAGATCGAGTTGCCATTCGCGTTCGTGCGCTCGCCGGACGCGAAGTACTGGGAGTACGACAAGCACGCGAAGAAGTTCCGCGAGGCCGGCGCCGCAGAGTATCGCGCGGCCCTGCATTTGACCGGCAAACAGCAGTTTTTTCATGGGCATTTGCACTTCGAGGTCGGGGGCGGCAAATGGCTGAGCGATCAAGACGCTTCGCGCATCGACTCGGCGCGGCGCATGCCGGCGTGGGGCAAGAACGGCGAAAAGTGGTTGGACGTGAACGTCACGAAGCAAACCCTCGTGGCTTATGACGGCGAGAAGCCGGTGTACGCGACGCTAATCTCGAGCGGCGAGGCCGGCCTCGACGATCCCGCGCATTCGACCGCGACCAAGCGCGGCATCTTCCGCATTCACACGAAGCATCTCTCGACGACGATGGCCTCCGACGAAGTCGGTGAGGAGTTCGAGCTGCGCGACGTGCCGTACGTGCAATATTTCGAGGACGGCTACGCGTTGCACGGCGCATACTGGCATGACCGCTTCGGTGTGCCGAAGAGCCACGGCTGCATCAACCTTGCACCCGAAGACGCGCGGCGGTTGTTCTTCTTTACCGAACCAGAAGTGCCGCCAGGTTGGCACGCGCGCCTCTTGCCACTCAAGGGTACGGTCGTGTTCATTCACCCTTGAGCGTGAAATCAGATCGATCCGCCCGAACCGCCGGTCTCACCGTTGTCGCCGCCGCTTCCGGCGCTTCCGCCAGAGTCGGTGCCTGCGGCGCCAGCGGAGGCGCTGCCCGCGGTTCCCGCGGAGCCGCCCGAACCAGCACTATTCGAGCTTCCTCCGCTGGTCGCGCCCGCTTCACCGGCTGTGCCGCTTCCTCCTTCGCCGCCCGCGCTGCCCGAAGCTCCCGAGGCGCCACCCGCACCCGCCTCTGCGCCCGCATCGGCGGCGCAACTCGGCACCGAGAGCGAGACGGGGATCTCCTGTGATGTCTGGCTGCCCGCGCTTTGCGCGAGCGGCTCGAGCGAATCACCCAACAGCTCGGCTTTGATGAAGTGCACTTGGCTCAAATTCGGGGCATCTGCGGTCGGCGGTGTCACCAAGTCGGTGAGGTCGAACTGGACCGCGCTGGTCGCCGCGCGCATGGAAACGAGCGGCATGCCGTCCGCGGTTTCGAGCAGAGAAACTTGCACGCTGCCGCATTGCGGAGTCGTGCCGCAGTTGTACGGCGGCTTCGGCGTGAAGTACGTGAGCGCGAGCTCCACGACTAGGGAATTGTCGCAACCGAGCGTCGACGCGGGCGGAGTGATCGTGACGAACGGCGGGCCCGGTGGCGGTGCCACGCTCGAGTCGTCCGAGTTACTGCAGCCCGCGAACAACGCTCCCGCGAACAGCGGAAGCAGAGCCCAGCGCAGGCGCGCGTTTTTCCCAACCTTCATCCATCGCCTCGAGGCAGCGCTTTGAGCTCAGCGTCGTCCAGCGCGACGCGTTCCGGATCGATTTTGAAGCCTTTCACGCTTTGTTCGAGCTCCTCGGCCAACCGTTGCAATCGTTCACCTTCGGCAACCGCATTTTCACTGGAACCGACCGCGGCCCCGGCGATGCGCTGCACCGCATCCATGTTGCGAGCAATTTCGTCGGACGCGATGGCTTGCTCTTGCACTGCGGAGGCCGTGTCGTCAATCACACTGATCAAGGTTTTGAGGTCCGCGAGGGTGGTTTCGACCAATCCGGTGCCTTCTTCGACCTCGCGCGTGCCGAGTTGCATGCTGCGCACGGCTTCGCCGGTTTGGTCACGAATTGCAGCAATCAGGTCTTCGATGTCGCGGGCGCTCTGGCCGGTGCGCTTGGCGAGTGAGCTGACCTCGTCCGCCACGACGGCAAAGCCGCGTCCGTGTTCACCGGCGTGCGCCGCTTCGATCGCTGCGTTGAGCGCCAGCATCGACGTTTGTTCGCTGATTTGTCGGATCACCTCGACGATATTGCCGATGCGCTTGCCACTCTCGCCGAGCGCGGCGATGCGTTGCGCGGCTTCTTCCACTGTCTTCCGGATCAGCTGCAATCGTTCGATCGCGCGCGTAACGGCCTCGCCGCTTTGCTTGGCGGTGCGCGTGGCTTCGGCGGCGTTCTCGGCGACCTGTTGAATCGACGACGACAATTCGGTCACGGCCGCGGTCGAATTCGAGACCTTCGCGGCTTGCTCTTTCGCGCCGTCCAGCAACTTGCGGCTCATGCCCGAGATTTCACCGCTCGACGAGTTGACCTGGAACGCAGTGCGCTGCACGCCGGCGGCCAAGCTGTGGATCTTTGCGAAGACGCGGTTGAGGTTTCCGGCCAGCTCGCCGAGTTCATCCTTGGTCTCGACCGCGAGGCGTTTGCTGAGATCACCTTGACCGCGCGAGAGCTCCTCGGTCGCGCCGATGTAGCGCCGGAGCGGGCTCGTGATCTGAACGGCCAACAAAAAACCCATGACCAACGCGATGAGCAGACCAAAGCCGAACACCGCCGCAACCTGCATCAGCTCTTGGTGAACGGCTTGAGTCTTCGATTCGCGCGAACGCACGAGGTAGAGCGAACCAAGCATCGAAGTGTCCGGATCGTTGCTTCCCGTGTAGCCCGTGATCGGAGCGGTCCAAAAATCGACCAAGCCTTTGTCGCCGAAATCGAGCACGCGCACGGTGTCATTGCCGTCGCGCACGGTTTCCGGGTGGTGCATGGCTTTGAGCAAGAGCGCGTTTTCCCCGGGCGGCAGCGCGGAGGCCACCACCTCCTGTTCGTCCTTCACGAGCGCGAAGTGATATTGATTTTCCGGGCTAGTGCCCGAGCGCGTCGCGACTTCGTCGAACCAGCGCGTGAGATCTTGGCCCAAGAGCACCGCGCCGACGAGCTTGTCGCCGTTTTTTATCGGTGTCGCCGAGAGCCGGTAAACGTGGCGATCGATCAACCCGAATTTCCCATGCACGATCTTGCCTTCGCGCAAATCCGAGAACAGGCGCGACGAACGCCATTCGCCGTTGCTCGGCCGTTTCGCGGCGGGCACACCGAAGACGGTGCCCTGCGTGTCGACGATCGCGAATAAATCCGGCGCAGCGGTGCCCTGCAGTGCGTCGAGCGTGCGCCGTTCGGCGTCGTTGATCTTCACCGAATCGCCCGCGGCGAGCGCCGCGCCCAGATCGGCGTCACTGGCGAGCACCTTGACCACCGAGAGTTCGGCCGTACCGCGCTCGTTGCCAAGCTCGAGCTCACGGTTGAAATCGCGTTTCAAGTATTGGCCCGTGCCTTCGGCCGCGCGGATCTGATCCGATGCCTTCCATGCACCCAGCGCGACGACCACCGCCGTGACGATGATGATCGTTCCCATGATTTTCCCGCGCACACTGAGCTTGGGCCAGCGCATCTCGACTCCTCGGCGGTCGGAATTTGGCCGCCACCGAAGCCGACGTTAGCCAAAAGTGCGAGGCGCACGAAAGTGCAAAGCTCGGAGCAGTTGGTTCACGACCGCGCTACAGGCGTACTTTGCACAATTTGGCTTCGAAACTGCCTTTCAAGCTGGCTGCGGCGTGATCGCCGTCACCGGCGAACTCGAAATTCAGTAAACCGCGCACGCGGCCGTCTTCGGTGGTCGCGACGCTGTCGAGCTGAATTTCGCCTCCCGCAGGCAAGACGAAGCCCTGGTGCCCGAGCCGAACCAGCGGCAGCGCGTACGGGCGCTCCGGCCGCTCCTCAGTGCCGCCGTGCGCTTCATGGCCGGCCCAAACGTAGCTGCCCGGCCCGAGCTCGACATCGGCTGGAGCGATCAGCGTGATCGTCGCGCTGGTGTCGTGATCGCCCGGTTCGACGAACGAGTCGCACGACGCTTTGTAGCTCGCGAGCATGATCTTGAGCTCGCGCCGCACGCCTGGGATCACCAGGTACTCGGCATAGCTCGAGAGCGGACGAAATTCGACGTGCTGGTCGGGGTTCGGCCCGGCGATGACGTACAGCTCGGCACCGCGATGCGGTCGGCACGCGCCGAACGCGAGCGCAAAGCCGAGCACGAAAATCCGGAGGCGCTTCAGGCCGAGAGCACTGCCTGAGGCCGCTCGAGCGAGAGCGGCCAAGCGCGATCGCCGAGCGACTTGCCAGTTCGCGCGATGGCTTCGCGCGCTTGCGTCGCGCTCGGTCGTTTTCTCGGGTCTTGCCTCAAACACGCGGCCAATACTTTTGCGAGGTCGAGATATTCGGGGATCTGCGCGAACTCTGCCAGCCGATCGGGCCAGCCGTCGTGCGCGACGTGTAAGGACAGAATGCTCGATTCGTCTTCCGCGTCGAACAAGAGTTGGGCGGTGAGCGCTTCGTACGCCATGCAGGCGAAGGCGTAAATATCGGCGGGCAAAGGCGAGGGGACGTAGTCGGGGGGAACCGTGCCGAGCACCTCGGGCGAGCAATAGTCGAGCGTGCCGCAGCCTGGCCGGAGTTTGCGCCCGCTCAAGCCGAAATCCACCAGCACCGGCGTTTCACCGTCGCGCAAGATCACGTTCGAGGGCTTCAAATCGAGGTGCCCGACGCCCGCGCCGTGCATCGCTTCGACGCCGGCCAAAATTCCGTCGAGGTAGTGCAAGACGCGCTCGGTCGTGAGCGAGCGGCTGCGGATCAGGCGATCGAGGCCGGTGCCGCGAATGAGCTCCATCACCAGAATCGGTTTCGGCCGCGCGGCGAGATCGAACGTGACGAAGCGTGCGAGGTTCGTGTGCTGCGGCAGCGACAAGAGTGCGCCGGCTTCTTCGCGGAACAGCTGCAAAAATTCTTGCTCGGAAAGACTGCGCGCGGTCGTCGGATCATAGGCCGGCACCTTGAGCGCGAAGCCTTCGGCTTTTGCGTTTTTGCGCTCTTCGATCCGGCGCGCCATGAACACCGAGCTCGCGCCACCCGAGCCGAGCGATCGCACGACGTAAAACGCGCCGATGGTCTTCTGAGGCAAAAGCCAATCGGGCAGCAAAGTGCGCTGTTTTTGTAGGGGGATCGCCATCACATCGCTCTGCGCGGCGACCGGTAGCGTCGAGATCCGCTCGAGCACGCGAGTGATCGCGGAAGCGATCGCGGCCGGCAAATCAGCGACGATTTCCTTGATTGCCATCGCGAGTTGAGTCGCGTTCGGAGGCACGCCGGAGCGCACGGTGCGCTCGACCAGCGCCGAGAGCGGCGGCACATCCGCGACCACCGCGATCGCCATCGGATCTTCTTCGACCACGCGGCGCAAGGCGCCCGCGATCAAACGGCGGAGCGCGTCGATCGCTTGTTCGAGCTCGCTGATCACGTCGTTGCCGCTGCCCGAGCTGTCGACGATTTCCATTTGCCCGCGCGCTTGCGCGATGGTCTCGAGCGCGCGACCGAGCCGCTGCATCACGCGGCGCAAGGCTTCACCGCGATACGAGCCACCTGCGCCGAGGCCGCGGCTGAGCGCGGACACGCGTTCGGCGATGCGCGTCACGTCTTCGGGAGGAAGCAGCTTGAGCCCTTCGAAGGCCGGGCCATCCGCGCCGGCCTCGTGCTCCGTGCTCGGATTGATGAAGCCCACGTACGCGCCGAGCACGGTGCGCACGTCGGGGTTCGTCGACGCTTCGGCGATTTTCTCGAAGCTGTGCGTGTCCGAAAGAAAATGCGCCACACTGAGCAGCAAATCACTCGGCTCCGAGACGCCTTCACGCACGGCCGAATCGAAGCTCCGCGCGAGCGTGGCGCAAGCGATTCGATGCACCAGTGCATCCGGACTGCTCGCCAAGCGGCGGAGCATCACTTGCACGGTGCGGCGCACGCGGCCGCGCACCGAAGCGTCGTCTTCGCTGCGCGCGCCTTCGAGATCGACCAAATGCAAGAGCGCCTTCAAGCGCCGTTGCTCGCCGAGCGCCGCCGAATTCGACGATTCCGCATGTTCCGCGCTGGACTCGGCATCCAAAACCCAATTCCCGAGCCGATCGTACAAGCGGTCGATTTCGGGCACCGAAGCGTCGGCCTCACCGGGACGACGGCCGAGCACCATCAAATCGGACAAGCGCGGCGTCTCGAGCGCGCCCAAATCGAGATCCGCGAGCGCGCCGACCACGTAGGGCAAGACTTGCAGATCGTGGGGATCGTGCGATGCGATGAAATCCATTGCGCGATGCGCGGC
>DASYCL010000304.1:0-3078 GCA_036500245.1 Polyangiaceae bacterium
GCTCGAGCACGCGAGCGCCAGCAACGACCAAGCCGGCATGCTTCAGACGTTCTCCGCCCTCGGCGACCTGTACGAAAAAGGCCTCGGCTACATCGATCAAGCGATCGACGCGCTGGAAGCCGCGCAAACGCTCGATCCCGACAATCACGAACGCACCGAACATTTGAGTAACCTTTACGTTACGGATCCGACGCGCTACCTGGATAAGGCCGTGACCGCGCAAGCCTTGCTCTTGCGCAACAACCCCTATCGTCACGACTCGTACAAGACGCTGCGCCGTCTCTACACCGAGACCAAGCAAGCGGACGCTTCTTGGTGTCTATGCCAAGCACTGACGGTCTTGAACCTGGCCGAGCCGGACGAAGAGCGCTTCTACAAGCGCATGCGCTCGGACACCGCGGCGCCCGCGCAAGCCGCCTTCGGCGACGACGATTGGCTCGACTTCGTGATGCACCGGGATGCCGATCCCTTGCTCACCAGCGTGTTCGCGCTAATCGAACCGATTGTCATCGCGAGGCGCAGTCAGACGATTCAAGAGCTCGGCTACGATCCGAGTTACGCGGTGGACGTTGCGCGCCATCCGGCACCGGTCTGCCAGAGTCTCTACTACGCGGCAGGCGTGCTCGGCATCCCGGTGCCGCCGGCTTACGAAAACCCGAACGACCCGGGCGGCATCTCGTTCTTGTTCGCGACCGAGCCGTCCTTGGTGCTCGGCACGACCGCGCTGCGACCGGACGTGCCGCTGCAACCGGCGGCGTTCATCGCGGGGCGGCAGCTCACTTTCTTCCGGCCGGGCCTCTATCTGCGTCACTTGCTGGGCTCGGGCACGGCGCTCAAATCTTGGTTCTTCGCGGCGATCAAACTCACCTCGCCTCAGTTTCCGGTTTCGCCCGAACTTGAAGGCGCCGTAAATGAGGCTTACAAAGCGCTCGAAACCGGCCTCGTCGGACAAGCGCGCGATCACTTGACGCGCGTCGTGGCCAAGCTGCTCACCTCCGGCGCGGCGCTCGATTTGAAGCGCTGGGTGGCGGGCGTCGATTTGACCGCGGATCGCGCGGGCTTCGTACTCGCGCACGATCTCGAGACCGCGACTCAAGTAGTCAAAGCCTCGGACGAGAGTTCGAGCGCGGTCCCAGCGGACGAGCGCTTCAAAGAACTCGCACTGTTCGCGGTCAGCCGCGAATACTTCGAGATTCGGCAAAAGCTGCTAATCGCCGTCGATTCCTGAGTATTTTTTCGATCTCCTCGGCTGTTAAGCACACATCTTAACGATCGTTCACGATCGAAATGTGGTCGGCTGTGCACGAACGCGCGAGCCGACCGCCAAGTTGTGATCGATAATCGAGCAGGCGTACATGGCGTGCAGCTGCTTGCGAGCGCACGCGTTCGGTGATTTTCCTCAGCTACGCAAATCGTGAAACGGTTTTGCGCGCGCACAGACACGAATGGATGAGCACTCGCGAAGTCGCGGAGGGCAAGATGGATCAAGAGCTGAAACTCACGGCCCGCGGTCATGCTATCTATGAGCTCATGGCCGATCTCGGCCTCTCACTCGACGCTGCGTGCGCGCATGTGGACCAGGAGCTCGCAACCTTGCACCGCCGCGTGGCCGAGATCGTGAGTCAAAGTAAGCTCGAAGATCTTTCCAAAGCCATGCAAGCCGCGCTCGGCAGCGTGAGCCCGAGTGTGCAGGATGCCTACCTCGAAGAATCAGCGTTCGAAAGTGTGGGCGCGCTTTGCTTCGGGTCGGCGAGCTCGAGCGCCGCGCTGCATTGAGAGTGTTAGGGGGTGTGCGGGCCACGTGCGACTGGCGCGCCTTCACCGAGCGCAGCAGGCTGGAACGACGGATGCGAGACCGTGCCGTTCACGCGCCAGCCGTAAAAGCCGTCCGGACGCTTCGCGCGTTTGTTTTGCGGCACCAAATCGAAGAGTCCCGGCATGGCGGCGCCCGGCGAGCCGAACAAGCTGCGCGTCATGTCGTCCTTGTTCATGAAGCGATCGCTGAATTTGAAGCGCGCGCTGAGACTCAGCACGCTCTGATCGAAGGGATCGCGCAAGCGCACGCTACCTTCGGCTTGCAAATCGACGTCTTTACCGGCGGCACTGAACGTATCGATCTTCAGATTGCCGGCCGCGGCGGTGGCTTGCAGGGTGAGCTCGCCGAGTTCGACCTTCGGCAGCGCGATCGCGTTCAGCACCTTGGTTTTGCCGTCGCCGACCGCGAGCCCCGAGAATTTCAAATCGACTTTGCCCTCGGCTTTGGCGAGCTTGCTTTCGGGTAACAAAAATTCGACGTGACCCGTCAGCGCGCCGGCCACGGGCAAACCGAGCGCGTCCGCGATCATCGGCGCGTTCGCGAGTCCGATGTTGTCGATGTCGAGCTCGAGCTTGCGACCGCCGTCGGCGTCCGACGTGAAGCCGGAGACTTCGCCGCCGAAAGCGCTGGCCCCGAAATTCACGTGCACCGTGCCGACCAAGAGGCGGAGCAGCGAGACACGCACGTGCGCAGAATCGATCTGCATCACTTTGGGCTTCGCTGACTTCGGCGCGTCGTCCGTCGCGCCCGGCTCGGGCGGCTTGGGCGGCGAGATCAGCTCGATGTCCTCGGCACGCACGCCGCTGCCCCAATACGAGCTCAGGTGTCCGAGCCGCAACGTGAGCGCGTTCGGCCCAGTTTGGCTGCGATTGAATTCATTTTGAATGCGCGAGCGCAGGCGATCGTATGGGAACGTGAGGTATCCGAAGAAGCCCAGACAAAACAGATAAAACGCGGCATAGCCGAGCCATCTCAGAATCCGCTTCGTCTTGGCGCTCACGGCTTGGCCTCGTCGCTATCGCTGTCCGTGCCAGGTTTCTTCGCCGCTTTTTCCGGCGCGTTCGTGCGATCGAAGGCGCTCACCACCATTTCCACGTCGTACGAGTCAGGTTCGGGGCCGCGCTTTCGGATGTTGAGCGTGGAAATATCGATCGGATAATCACTCTGCTCGATCCGTTCCATGAACTTCGAGAGCTTGAGCATTCCGACTTTGTGCAGCACGAGCTTGGTCGAACGCTCGCTGTATTTCTTGCCGTGCGGCA
>DASYCL010000305.1:0-2901 GCA_036500245.1 Polyangiaceae bacterium
CGCGCCTCGGAGGGCTTGCCAACTTCGACGATCCTACTCGGCTCAGCGCCGGAAAGCGTCGAGCAAACGAGCGTGAATCAGCCGCTCCGTTCGACCCCGCCGCCTTTGCCCGTGCCGGCGGCGCAAATGACGTCAGCCGTAGCGCCGCCCGCGCAGATCCCGACCGCGCCGATTGCGGACCTGGCGGCCGTTGCGCAGCGCGCGAGTTCGGAGTTTCCGGCAGTCGCGCCGGTCGTCGATACGCCGCCCGCAGTCGAAGAAGACGGCCACGACGATTTCTTCTCGGCTGGCGAGCGCGGCACTTATGAGGGCGGTCATGCGCACAGCGCGCCCATCTCGGTGGGGCCGCAAAGCTTCGACGACCTCGGAGCGGCCGAAGAATATCGGCGGCGCGTGGTTCGGCGTACGCCAGAACAAGAGGCGCGACGCGAGCGTTTCATTCGCGTCGTGTCGCTGATCGTGGGCATCGGCCTCGCGATGGCATGTGTCGCGCTGTGGCGTTCACATCACCAAGCGCCGAACGCCGAGATCAAACCGAGCACCGAGCCGAGCGTCACGGTGGCACCGTTGCAGGAAGTGCCGCCGCCGACTGCAAAAGTCGAGTTGACCGCGCCGGTTCCACCGCCGCCTGCGGTCGATGTTCCGCCCGTGCCCGCAGATTCGCCGCTGTTGCCCAAAGCGTCCGCTGAGCCGGCGGTGACGGCGGAGCCAGCGCCGATCGAAGCGGCCACAGCGCCGTCAACGGCCGCAGCGAGCAAGCCGATTGCAACGCCGAAGGAGGCCGAGCAGGTTGGGAAGACAACGCCCGCCGTACGTTCGCCGTCCACGACCGAGCGCGCGCCTGCCGCGCCGCGTGAACCCAAAGAGTCGAAGCCCGCTCCAGCCGCGCCTCCGAGCCCGCCGCCTGCGGGCGATGGTCGTCCGCCGACCGCGTCGTTCCCGTTGAACTGAGCGTGCGCGCCGAAATCAGCGCAGCGCGACTTTGATTGGTTTGGTTACGCTGTCCACGTGGCGCGTGCCGGAACCGCCGGGCGTCGGCGGGCCGAGCCGCGCGCCGGTCGTCGGTGCGGGTGTTGCTTCGTTCGCGGCGAGCGCGCTCGGGCTGACCTCACTCGCCACTTCCGTAAGACCGGTGAGCACGAAGAACACCAACAGCGCCTTGACGATGTCCATGCGCGAAACGCTAGACGGGTCGTCCCGTGTCGGCCAAATTCGTGGACCCCTTGCGCCGACGCGTCGAGCAAGGCTCAACCCAAAAATCAAAAACGCGATTTGCGTTCGTCCGTGAAGAAGCGGCGCAAAATGCGCACGATTTCTTGCGGGCGCTCCTCCTGCGGCGAGTGCCCGGAGTCGAGTAGCTCGAAGCCCGAGCCGCGGATTTCACGCGCCAGGCGTTGCCCGAAGCTTGCCGGCCAAACGCGATCGTGGCGGCCCCAAATCACGAGCGTCGGCGCTTGGATGCGCGAGGTTTGCGCGATGATGCCGCGCGTGTCGACGGTGCTGCGCAACGTGGCGAGCGCGCTCGAGCGCGCGGCCGGCGCGTTGAAGGCGTCGTAGTAGCGGTCGATGCGCGGCGCGGGCAGATTCGAGGTCGGGCCGAACACGGTTTCTTGAAAATGCCGACGGAATAGGCCACGCCCCCAGAGCTGTTTGAGCACGACGCCGCCGACGAACGGTAAGCGCGCCAGCTGACCGTAGCGGCCGGTGGTGCTCTCGTAGCAAAGCGGGTCGATCAACGCGAGGCGCGAGACGAGCTCGGGGTGACGCGCGGCGAGCGTGAGCGCGATCGCGCCGCCGAGCGCGTGTCCGACGACCATTGCCGGTCCGAGCTCGAGCCCGGCGTACAGATCGGCGATCGCTTCGGCGAACGCATCGATGCCGTACGGGAAGCGACTCGGCGGCGGCTTCTCGCTCGCGCCGAAGCCGGGCAGATCGAGCGCGACGACGCGGAATGCGTCGGAGAGCTCGGGCATGACCAAATCCCAGCTCGTATGATCGACGAATAGGCCGTGGATCAAGATCACGGGCGGACCGCTGCCGGCTTCGACCACGCGCAACCGCACGCCGCTCGCCGTTACGTCGCGATGGACCGCGCCGGGCATCGAGCCTCGCACGCTAGCACAACGCTCGCGTGCGAAGATCGCGCGAAACTCGCGGCGAGCGCGGCCGATCTCTGAAGGTGGCAGAACTCGTCCCGCGCAGTCGGCGCGATCGCTACGTACTCGTGCGGCCGCTCGGCAGAGGCGGCACTGCCGAGACCTGGCTCGCGCGAAGAGAGGGCGGTTTGTTTCCCGAAGAGGTCTGCATCAAGCGTCCGCTGCGCTACTTGAACTCACTCGAACGACGCGCGCTGCTCGAAGAAGCGAGGCTACTCGCGCGCATCCGTCACGCCAACGTCGTGCAATTGCTCGACGCGCTGGAAGACGAAGCGGGCGGCGTGTTCCTCGCGCTCGAACTCGTGCGCGGCGTCGATTTGCGTGCGCTCGGTCGCGCGCTCGCGAGCCGCGGACGCGCGTTGCGGCCAGCGGTGGTAGGGGCGATCGGCACCTGCTTGTGTCGCGCGCTCGCCGCGGCGCAACGCGCCGTACCCGAAGGCATCGTGCATCGCGACGTGACACCGCACAACGTACTCATCTCGCGCGAAGGCGAAGTGAAGCTCGCCGACTTCGGCATCGCGCGCGCGTTCGATCGCGAACCGTGGACGCGTGCGGGGCTCGTGAAGGGCAAAACCGGCTTTCTTTCGCCGGAACAACTGCGTGGCGATCGGCTCGACGTGCGCAGCGACTTGTTTGCCGTCGGCGTGATTCTGTACGAGCTCCTGATCGGCCATCGCCCGGTGTTCCAACGCGCGGTGGATCTCGAGGCGCAGATCGCCGAATACTCCGCGCTGCTCGTGCAGCG
>DASYCL010000306.1:0-3234 GCA_036500245.1 Polyangiaceae bacterium
GAAAACGCGATCGGCGCCATGCGGCACGGCGCGTACGATTTCGTCGCCAAGCCATTCGACGCCGTGGAACTGGCGCTGCTCGTCGGCAAAGCGCTGGAAAAGCAGGCGCTGGCGCTCGAAAACCTGCGCCTACGAGCGCGCGTCTCCGGGCTCGCCGACACCGAAGTGCTCGGGCGAAGTAGCGCGATGCGCGCCGTGCTCGACCTAGTGCACCGCATCGCCAACATGCGCACGACGGTGCTCATCACCGGCGAAAGCGGCACCGGCAAAGAGCGCGTCGCCCGCGCCGTACACGACGCATCCGAGCGTCGCGGCAAACCGTTTTTAGTCGTCAACTGCGGGGCGCTTCCCGAAGCGTTGATGGAGAGCGAACTCTTCGGCCATGAAAAGGGCGCATTTACCGGCGCGCAAGCCAAACACCTCGGGCTATTTCGCGAAGCCAACGGCGGCACTGTCTTGCTCGACGAAGTTGGAGAGCTTCCGGCAAATCTGCAAGTGAAACTCTTGCGCGTGCTGCAAGAGCGCAGCGTGCGCGCGGTCGGCGCGACGCAAGAGACTCCGATCGACGTGCGCGTGCTCGCGGCCACGAACCGCGACGTCGAAGCCGACGTAAGCAGCGGCAAATTCCGCCAAGATTTGTACTATCGCCTGAACGTGATTCGGGTCGAGCTGCCGCCCTTGCGCGAGCGCCGCGAAGACATCCCGATGCTCGCCGAGCGCTTCATGCGGCGCTTCGCCGACGAAATGGGCAAGGAAGTGAACGGCTTTACCCCCGACGCGATCCGCGCACTCCAAGCCTATTCGTTTCCCGGCAACGTGCGCGAGCTCGAGAACATGATGGAGCGCGCAGTGGCACTCGCCGGCTCGCGCGTGATCGGCCTCGGCGATTTTCCGCAGGAGCTGAGCGGAACCGCGGGCGCGCCGGGCGGCACGCTGCTCGAGTTGCCCGAAGACGGCTGCAATCTCGACGAAGTCGTGAACGAGGTGGAGCGGCGCTTGATCACGGCGTCACTCGAGCGAACCGGCGGCGTGCGCACTGCGGCCGCGAAGCTACTCGGG
Source organism: Polyangiaceae bacterium (assembly GCA_036500245.1). Taxonomy (GTDB): domain Bacteria; phylum Myxococcota_A; class Polyangia; order Polyangiales; family Polyangiaceae; genus PMG-095. The sequence continues at coordinate 1,060 of DASYCL010000306.1, forward strand.
ATCAGTTTTCGATCGATGCGCTACCGGTTGGCGAAACTCGGCCTCAGTCAAGACGAAGGTTCCGAAGAAGCGCGAGATGGGGACTGACGGATAGATGGCGGCGGAAGGCGAGCACGATTCAGTGCGGATCATGGCTAAACCGACGCTCCGTGGGCACCTCGAGATCGCGCGCGTCGATCATTGGTTCAAAAATGTGTTCGTTCTTCCGGGCATCGTGGCTGCGGTGGCAATGGATCCGAAACACGTCGCAAATCACTTGTTCCAGCGCATCGCGCTCGGACTACTTTCAATTTGTCTGGTCGCATCCAGCAACTACGTGATCAACGAGGTGCTCGATTCACCCTCGGATTTGGCTCACCCCACCAAATGTGCGCGCCCTGTTCCTGCCGGCAAGGTGAGCATTCCGCTCGCGTACGTCGAGTGGTTGACGCTGGTGAGTATCGGAATGGTGTTCGGCTTTTTGGTTTCCGCTCCGTTCGGCTGGAGCGTATTTGCCCTTTGGGCGATGGGCTGTATCTACAATATTCGCCCTATTCGCAGCAAGGATCTCCCATATGTGGATGTCCTATCGGAGGCGATCAACAACCCAATTCGAATGCTTGCTGGTTGGTTCATCGCCGGAACCGCATCGGTTGCCCCCGGTTCATTGTTGCTCAGTTATTGGATGATTGGCTGCTACTTCATGGGCATGAAGCGCTACGCCGAATACCGGCAGATCGGCAATCCGCCACGAGCTGCTGCCTATCGCAAGTCATTCAAGTTCTACACAGAGAGCCGCCTGCTCGTTTCGATCATGTTCTACGGCTCGGCAGCGATGCTCTTTTTGGGTGCGTTCGTCATGCGCTATCGCCTGGAATTGATTCTCTCCTTCCCGTTGATCGCGCTCGTCATGGCGATTTATCTTTTGCTTGCACTCAAACCGAACAGCGTAGTGCAGCGCCCCGAAGCGCTCTATCGCGAGCCGATTCTGATGGTCGCCGTGGTGGCGTGCAGCGTGGTGATTTGTTTCTTGATGTTGTTCGACATCCCCACTTTGCCGAACCTTGTTGCCCCGACTGCGCCAACCGGGGCGGGCGCATTGCACGACTGCAAATGACCGAATCGGCCAAGCGCTGCGACGTCGCTGCGAACTCTCTGACGCGAAAGCCGTCCTTCGGGCTGCTTTTGGTGCTGCTCGCGGTATTGTCAATGAGCGTCTACGCGGTCACGCTCGGGGCGCCGCTCGTCTGGGACGATCACGAACTCGTGAGCCAGGTGAATCAATCGACGCACTCATGGCTAAGCGTTTGGACCCGCCCATTCTGGTCTGCGGGCGCGCTGAGCCCTGCGGCTTACTACCGGCCGCTCACGCTGCTGAGCTTTAGACTGGATGTGTCGCTCTATGGCGACAATCCTGCGGGATTTCACCTGACGAACATCTTGCTGCACACCACCAACGCAGTGCTCTTAGCGTCGCTCGCTCGACGCTGCGGCGCTGGTGTCATCGCGGCAACGGTTGCATCCTTCGCTTTTGCCCTTTCGCCGCGATTGACCGAGTCCGTCGCTTGGGTCTCCGGCCGCACCGATCTCTTAGCGCTCTTTTGGGTGCTCTGCGCTCTGTTGCTGTGGCGCGTTCCGCGGGTCGGGCCGGTGCTTGGTGCACTCGCGTGCGCATGCGGCATGCTGAGTAAGGAGGTCGCGTTAGCCGGCGCAGTGGCCTTGATCGTCTTCGAGCTGCGTTCGGATGCGCCGCGGCGCCTCTTGGCATGGCGCCTCTCGCCATTGTTCGCGTTTGGCGTGATTGTGCTGCTCGTGCGCGGAGTCGAGCTTTCGAACATTCCTTCACCCTGCGACGGACTCGGGTTCGGCGCTCGTCTCATCACCGCGTTCGAGGCGCTCGGGAACTACGCCTTCATGCTAGTCGATCCATGGCAGCCCAATCTGCAGATCGGTTGGCTCGGATCGCCTCGCTATGCGTTCGTCGCGCTCGGTGGGTTAGTGCTGCTGACGTTCGGCGTGGCAGCGCTGAAGTTTTGGCCGAAACTGAACCCGGCTCAGGCAGCCTTTGTCGCGCTTGGCGCGGCGGCGCTTGCACTCGTCCTGCACCTCGTGCCGCTTCCGGTTGGCGTCGTGGCCGCAGATCGCTTCTTGTATCTGCCGATTGCAGCTTTGGCGCTGACCGTTTCTACGTGCTTT
>DASYCL010000307.1:0-8103 GCA_036500245.1 Polyangiaceae bacterium
ATCGCCGGCGGGCAGTGTGTCAGAAAAGGCGAACTTTGGTAGCGTGGGCGGGATGAGCCGAAACGACGACGCGCTCCGCTACCACCGCGAAGGTCGCCCCGGGAAGATCGAGGTGGTGTGGACGAAGCCGGTCGCGTCCCAACTCGATCTCTCGCTCGCCTATTCGCCGGGCGTGGCCGCGCCGTGCCTCGAAATCGCCAAAGATCCGGACGCCGTCGATTTGTATACCGCGCGCCGCAACCTGGTCGCGGTCGTCACCAACGGCACGGCCGTGCTCGGGCTCGGCAACATCGGGCCGCGCGCGGCCAAACCGGTGATGGAAGGCAAAGCCGTCTTGTTCAAGCGCTTCGCCGACATCGACGTGTTCGACATCGAAGTCGACGAAATCGACCCCGAAAAATTCGTCAGCATCGTGCGCGCGCTCGAACCGACCTTCGGCGCGATCAACCTCGAAGACATCCGCGCGCCGGATTGCTTCGTGATCGAACGCGCGCTGCGCGAGCAGATGAAGATCCCGGTGTTCCACGACGACCAACACGGAACAGCGATCATCTCCGCGGCCGCGCTGCGCAACGCGACCGAGCTGCAAGACAAGCCGATGGATTCTTTGCGCGTCACATGCGTCGGCGCGGGCGCTGCGGCGACCAGCTGCATGCAGATGTGGGTACGCATGGGCGTCTTGCGCGAAAACATCACGCTCGTCGATATTCACGGTGTTTTGTACGAAGATCGCGGGGATGTTGACGAATTCCGGGCCGAATTCGCGCGCCCGAAATCCGACGGCCGGCGCACGCTCGCCGACGCGATGGTCGGCGCGGACGTGATGATCGGGCTTTCAGCGGCGGGCGTCGTGAACGCGGCGATGCTGAAGACGATGGCGAAGAAGCCGATCATCTTCGCGCTCGCCAATCCCGATCCGGAAATCGGTTACGCCGAGGCGCTCGAAACTCGGCCGGACGCGATCGTGGCCACCGGGCGCAGCGACTTTCCGAACCAAGTGAACAACGTACTCGGCTTTCCGTACATCTTCCGCGGCGCGCTCGACGTGCGCGCGACGACCGTGAGCGAAGAGATGAAAGTCGCGGCCGCCGAAGCCATCGCGCGGCTCGCGCGCGAAGACGTGCCGGATCAAGTGCTGCGCGCCTACGGCCGGCACCGCATGCGCTTCGGGCACGAATACATCATCCCGAAGCCATTCGATAGTCGGGTTTTATATTGGGTTGCGCCCGCGGTGGCCGAGGCCGCCATTGCGAGCGGCGTAGCGCGCGATCAGATCGACATCGAGGCATACAGCGAGCGGCTCTATCGCACCATTTCGCCGACGCGCCGCGTACTCTGGAACATCACCGAAACCGCGAAGACCGATCCGCGGCGAATCGTATTTCCCGAATCCGAGAGCGACAACATCTTGCGCGCGGCGCAGCGCATCCTCGAAGAGGGCATCGCGCAGCCGATTTTGCTGGGCGTGCCCGAGCGCATCCGCGATCACGCGAAAAAACTCGGCTTGCACCTCGATGGAGCGACCATCGTCGAGCCGCGCGCGAGCGATCGACTCGACGCGTACGTCGACGCGTATTGGAAGAAACGCGAGCGCAAAGGCGTCACGCAACATGCAGCCTGGAAAGAGATCCGCCGTTCGCGCACCGCGTTCGGCTTAATGATGCTCGAAATGGGCGACGCGGACGGCCTCGTCGCCGGCGTGCGCCAAGACTATCCGGCCACGATTCGCCCCGCGCTGCAGATCATCGGCATGCGCGAAGGCGTGCGCCGCGCAGCGGGCATGTACCTGGTGATCACCAAGAGCGGCGTGCGCTTTTTGGCCGACACCACCATCAACATCGAACCCGACGCCGACACGCTGGCCGAAGTCGCGTTGCTCGCCGCCGAAACCGTGAGCGACCTCGGGCTCGAACCGCGCGTGGCGATGCTCTCGTTCTCGAACTTCGGTGATGCGCCGCACCCGCAATCGATCAAAGTCGCGCAAGCGACCGCGCTCGTGAAAGCGCGCCGGCCCGAACTGATGATCGACGGCGAAATGCAGGCCAACGTCGCGCTCGACGAAGAAGCCCGCGCGCCCTACCCGTTCAGCCGCCTCAAAGGTTCGGCCAACGTGCTCATCTTCCCGAACCTCGACGCGGGCAACGCCGCCTACAAATTGCTCGGCGTGATCGGCGAAGGCGACGTGATCGGCCCGATCGTACTCGGCATCAAAAAGCCCGTGAATGTGCTGCAACAAGGCGCAAACGTCGACGCGATCGTACACATGACCGCGATCACGGTGGCGCGCTCGATTCGGCTCGAACCGCGCGGCAAATAACGGCTTCGGGAGGCAACCGCCGAGACGCCGAGACTCGCCAAGATTTTTGGGGGCGTGGGCGCGGTGACGCTCGCGGGCAAGCGCTGGGCGGCGTGCTGCTCGTGGTTTGCGCGAACGCTGCGAGGTTTGACCGAGCGTAAGCCACGAAGCGCCCACGCCCTTCCCCGCAAAAAAAGCGAACACTGCGCTCGAATGGACTCAATTGGGGTGGGCCGCGGCGCGAGCGCTGAGTGCGCCGCTAGTTGCACGCCACAGTAGCGGCAGCGACGCGAATCCCATGCACCAAGCAATCGCCTCGAGCGCTGGCACGCACCACCATTTCGGCGACAGCAGTTCGTCTTCGATCAACCCCGGAGGCCAAGAGATTCCGTGGGCACGAGCGACGTAACTCGAGAAGCCCAAACCGGCGACGGCCGACAAACCAAAGAAGATGCGCGCGGCTCGCGCTCGAACCAGATTCGCGATTGCAGCCGCAAAACCGATGCTCGGCAAGCAAGATAGGAACGAAACCAGAGTCAGACTCTTCGACCAACTCCACACGAGTTGCGCGTCTGCTCCGTGTGCACGTGCGATCACGGCGACTATCGAGAAGCATGCGGCATTACAGAGGAGCCATGCAACCGCGCTGCGAAACACCGAGCGGTACGGCACGCTCTCGACGGCACCCAGAGTAAGCAGGAGCGCGATCGCTGGACCAAACACCACGAGCGGCAACGCCGAGAGGAACAGCGGCAACGGGCACTTTTGCGCGAACCTCACGGCTCCCTGACCCAACAACGGCGCGAGTTGCACGAGCAGCGGCTTTCCGACGTACGAAGGCTCTCGCAGCGCGCCGGAAATGCCAGACAGCACGGAGACGAGAGCCCACAACACGAGGGCGCACCACGCCTCTGCGCCCGCGGGAAGCATGCGTTTGAGCAATTTCAGATTGCCGGCTCTTGAATCCAATTGCACCCCTGACTTCGCTGACACGCCATTTGAGTTTTCAGGCTGCCGCACCCAACGGCGGCGCCGCTACACCCGACTTGCCAAGTACACGATGAGCTCGACTGACACGCCGTTTGATCGAGCATGCAGATGCTTGGATCAGGCAACTGATCACACACCCCGACCGTCGTCGTCCAATAGCAGACAGGCACTGCCTGGCAGTCCGCTTGTGTTTTTCGCGTGTAACACGCGATCTTTTCGCAAAAACCGCCCCAAGTGCAACCGTCCAGCCCACTTTGACATGCTTCCTCCGAACTACGCGCGACGCATTCCTCGTTCGAGCCGTCGCATGCGTAGGGCCCACCAACCGACCCGCAACCACTCAAGAGCACGAACGCCAGTGCGGCACCCAGGAACGTCGCCCCGCAAACCCGAAGCTGAAAGCGCTTCATCATCCCGTTCCGAACATATCACGCGATGCGCAGGCGACAATTAGCGTAGTAGAGCCGCTGCAGTGCGGTAGCGCGAACGCGAGCGGAAATTTGAATGTCGATTTTCGCCGGGGTATTGCGCAGCTGGGTTTGCAAGGTTTGTCGACACCTAGCATTCGCGTGACGAAGCGAGTGTAGGTTGCTCTGCTTCAAATCAACCAGTGTCCACTTGCGCGATGTTGACAACCACGTGCCGCGTACAGGAACGTGCGAGCCACCGAATCTTCGGGGCGTGGCTTCCAACAAGGGGTTGAGACGATGCATACGGGCTCACTTCGTGCATTCTTTGGCGGGCCGATTTTCTGGTGTTTGCCAATCGCTCTCGCGGCCTGCAGTGCCTCGAGCAGTGACGGCGACGTGGATGAAATTGGGCAGGCGGTACAGGCTCCTAGTGCCGACTTCAACCTTGAATTGCAGACTCCCGTGAACGTCGCCACCGTCGACGTCGCGCTAGCTGCGACGGACTCGCTCGAACTCGAATCGACTTCGCGAGTCGTTGGCCGCGGTGCAACTCGGGCCGTCATCACCAATACCGGTACCGCGGAAACGAAGATCGACTTAGAAGCGCGCGCCGACGATATCTATAGCAAATCCAAAGTCACGCTTGGCCCAGATTCGCATTTGACAGGCAACTTGTTTGCACTTTCAGTCGACAAACAGCGCGACGCGCGAGTTGACGGCAAGACCACCGCCCCAGCGACGCTTGATCCTCTTCAAACCAAATACTTCAAAGTAGAGTTCCCGTCGGCAACTACGAAAAGCTTGATTTTGCATGGTTATCGCACGCGAGAACTCACACCGGGACGATTCGGGACGGTGAGTGTGCTTGGGCATCTCGTGCTGGACTCAGGCTCGTACTATTTCGATTCGCTGTCCGTGGCGGAAGGTGCATCAATCGATCTCTCGCAACACGATGGCCCAACCCTCATCTTTGTCAAAGACAACTGCTACTTGGCCGGCGATTTGCGCCGGCTCACGAAACAAGGTGACGTAGCAATCGTCGACGTGAGCGACCACGACCTCTTCGTCCCGAATTCCTTTCGCGGGGTCATTGCCGCGCCGCGCGCGCGCATCACCTTGGGCTCAGTTCACGACGCGGCGCATCCGGCGCACGCAAACAGCGGGTTTTGGCATTGGAGTTTCGGCTCGAAGGACGGCCACTCAGGTGAAGATCTCGAAAGCAATCATGAACCCCACACCAAAGATTCGGGCCATGATAGCTACTCGCGCGATCTTGCACCGTACGGTGAAGTATTCGAAGGCGCGTTCTGCGGCAAGGACATACGCTTGGCCGTCGGCAATACGGTGCTCTACGCGCCGCCAAATGCGCTCGTGCCGGTGCTTTCGCCACCCGGCGCCAATCTGCAAGACTGTGCCAACTCGATCCGCGCGCCGGCGGATTTGACCGGCAAAGCTCAAGACGAAGCGTATCAACGAGCCATCGCCCGCTTTTGCTCGATGACCGGATCGTCCGAGTGTGCCATTCAAATGAGCGCGCGCTTGAACGTCGAATATTCGCGCATCGCGGGGGAACTGCTGAGCAACGCTATTTCACCCGCTCAATTTCTCGCTCTCGTACGTGACCGGACGCGCAAACACCGCGCAGCTCAAGCCGACGCGAACCTTTCGGCGGCACTTTGCCGCGGGGAGGATGCCGACGACGACTGGATCATCGATTCACGCGATCATTGTTCGCACACGCCCGAGCTCACCGCGACCGATGACAACGGTTGCACGGATTCAACGCTGCCGGAGGCGCCGAGCGCCGATAGTGTGAAGACCGTGCTCGCGAATACCGGTTTCATGTACAGCCCCGCGTGCGAGCACGCAGACGCAATGCCGAAGCTTCCTGCGGGCACGTTTTGGCATCCATCCAATCCCGCCCTCGGCGTCTACATATTGTCCGGACGCGTACACAATCAACCAGCTGGGTGCTCAGTCGCGTATCTATTCGACATACAGGAGCTGGACGCGAACGGAGTCGTCCGTCGCGGTTATCCGGTTGCATTCTGGGACTCGGAAGAGCTCACTTCGCTCTTCGGTTTGGCGCTGCCGGTGCCGCCGGCCTTCATTCAATTCAACCCGCTACCGACCGACGCGGGGACACGCGGCATCCTCGGCAGTGACGGCACGTCGACCCTTCGCTTCCGCGTCCAAGCAATGAACGGAGCTGGTATGCGCTCGGATTGGAGTGACTGGAAGATCTCGACGAACGCAGACTGCATTCCTCTCGGCGTGAAGTGCGGAAACTGAAGGAGCTCATCATGATTCGTCGATTGCTTACCGGCACGTTCGTCGTAAGTATCCTGTGCGGCGCACCGCGCGCCGCACGCGCCTATGACTACGGAACTCATGCTCAGATTGCCGAGCGCGCGGCATTCATCCTGCAGAACCCACCTATCACGAGCCCGCCTGCGGGCAGTCCTGCGGGATTTGCCGACTTCCTGGACGCGGTGAAAGCAGCGCCGAATCGCCTCGGGGTCCTGCACACGGGGCTCCCGCAAGGACTGCAGCAGAGCAGCTTCATCAGCGCCAATCAGGATCAGCCCTTCCCGATCGACCCGAGCAACCACTATGACTGTCCCGTATTCGACAAAGACAATCTCTCCGCGCTCGACAAGTACCGCATCGAAGACTTCTTCTACACGGTGACCGAGACTCCGAATCCGTGCGGTGTCGTACCGGCAGCCTCGATTCCGGACAATCCAGTTGTTCTGCGCTCGATTCTGGGTTGGCACGCAGGTAGCGTAGATAACCACCTGGATGACGTGGTGTTGTGGGCCCGACCGCAGAATGCCCCAGGAGTGAAGCAGATCAATCAATTGGCGGAAGACGCACTCGATCTCGGCGTCGGCACCGTCTTCGCCGCGCTGAGCTGCATCGGATCCATCTTCGGGCTCAGTGACTGCGATCCTAGCTCGTCCTTTGCCTCTTCGAAAGACGACGATCCACTCCGCGCCGTCAATAATGCGCTTCCCGGTCTCGGGTCCATTCGCAGTTCGCAATTCACAGGCCTCTGGCATTTCGAGCAAGTCGCGCAAGAAAACCCGGTGCACGAATACAACGATCACCGCGGCATGTGGTACCCCGGCGCGGGTCCGAACGGCGTTCCGGGCGCGGTCGACGTCGCAATTATGGATGCAACGATGATTGCAGGCCTTTCTCTCAACGCTTCCGAGTCAACCGGCGTCTCCGAATTCGGTCAATTCGACCAAGTTCGACGCACGGACGATGACTGGCAGAGCGACACAATGGGCAATATCGAGTTTTCTCCACTACACAATCTGGCCAAGTATGGCTGGGAGCTCTATCGGCAAAGCGGCTTCACAGACGCGGCAGGGCTAGCCTATCCGCTTCACGCACTCGGTGACGCGACGGTGCCGCATCACGTCGCCGGCACGACAAGCTATGGACATCGTCCCTATGAAGACTACGTGAACAACCATACAGACGCCCTAATGGGCGCGGTCTCGACCGACGATACCGCTCCAATTATACAATCGGACGATGACGTGGCGCGTGACACACGGATTCTGACGAACGCATTCGATTTCTGGCAGCAACTGCACCGAACCAATGGAGACATCCAGGCGTTGGTTCTCGGCTTGGCAGTACGCACATACGGTATGGTTCAAGCTGATGGCCCGTGGGCGTTTCAAGACGCTCAATCAGTCAACTATCTCGTTCCTTCGGGCACGACGGCCTTGGGAGTGACGATTGTGCCCGGCAACGCGGACAGCGCGAACGCGACCCAATTTTACGATCAGTTTAAGAGCTTCATGCCGAAGTACTTGGAACTCTCCATCTCGGCCAGCATCGGCTTCTTGGCATTCGCGGCGGAGCAAGCGCACGACACTGGGCCAGATCCCGAACGTTTTTGCCCAGGCGAAAGCGAATACAATTTGACGGATCTGAAATGCGAAGACAACTTCGCCCCGCCCCCACCGCCCATGCTGCCCGTGATCCTCGACATCTGCACGAACAACGGCAGCTGTGATGGCGGAACTGGCGGCAGCGCAGGCGGAGGCTCGGGTGGAGGCGGTCCCACGCAATGCGGGCCTGAAGGTATGTGTCCGAATTGCCCGAACGCTGATGACTCTTGCGATCCGGTCACGGGTTGCTGTGAGCCCACACCGAGGTAAGGTCGCCGCATGCGACCAGCCATGCAGCGAGCACAGCGGATAGCCGCGTCGTGCTGCTTCGTTTCTGCGTTCTCCTTGCTGGGATGCGGGAATTCGAGCAACGGCGGCTCCGGTTCCGGCGGAAATACCGCGCAGGGTGGCGGCTCGTTTGCTGGCGAAATGTCGAACGCCGGCGCAGCCGGTGACGTCACGGCCGCCGCGGGCTCGAGCTGCTACACGGAGCGCG
>DASYCL010000308.1:0-1535 GCA_036500245.1 Polyangiaceae bacterium
GACGGGCTGGAACGTGACGACCGTGGAAGACTACGCCGGCCCAGCGCGACCCCGTGTCGTCTTCAACAAGAATTTCTGAGCATGACTGCAGCGGGGCCTGGCCGCATATCGGCGGCGCTCCCCGCGCGCCGGGCACGCGAGGCGATGTCTTCTGCCCTCGGCCTGGTGCAACAGATCGCCTCCGCCAGCCCGCACTTGAGCCAGATCATCGCGGAGTTGGCGGCTGCATCCGACGCACTATATCGCATAGAAAATGAGACTTCGACCGAGCAGGCGGCGACTAGCCTCGTTCGCAGCGCAATCGAATGCCTAACGCGCGGCCTGACCCATTTGCAAGAAGCCAGGCTGAGCGACGGCGCTTTCGAAGTCCCAGCTCAAGCCGTAGCAAAAACGTTGGCCATGCTCTACCCAGTTTCGCATGCAGCATCCCGACGCAGGCGCGAGGTGATGCCACAAGGAGCGCTCAGCGAGGCCGAAGTCAATACGCTGCGCAGCGTCGCTAGCCGCAACTCGCGCGCGTTTGGCGGGCCCGAGCGGCGCAACTCGCCCGAACCACGCGTGTTCTTCGAGGTCGACATTGGGCTCTCGAGCGAATCGAACTTCTACGCCGGGCTGACGAGCGACGTCTCGAGCGGCGGCGTGTTCGTGTGCACCCACCAACCCGCCGCGAGCGGCAGCGAAGTGACGTTGTTCTTCGTCTTGCCGAGCGGCTACTCCGTCGAGGTGACCGGAGTAGTGCGTTGGACGAGGACTGCGAGCGAAGACAGCGCGCCAGGCATGGGCGTGGCCTTCACCCACCTCAAAGCTGCGGATCTTGCTGCTATCGCTGAATACTGTGGCTACCGCGCGCCCCTTTTTCACGAGAATGAATGACTGCGGCCGCGGGTTTGAGCCACGAGCGGATCTTTCCGAACGGTTTCGAGTCCGCCCGCCCACGAGGTTGTATTTGACGCGCAGACGATCGGCGATAGAAGTGGCCGGAGAGCCGAACCATGAGCCAGACCCCGTCGGATAGCCTCGACCCAGCCGAGTTGCGCAACATCGGCTTGTTCGGCGCGTTGAGCGACGAGGTCATCGCTCACTTGGCGAGCACGCTCAGCGTGCAGGCTCCCGACGCAGGCCAGATCGTGTTCCGCGAAGGAGACGACGCGAACGCGATGTTCGTGGTCATGAGCGGCGAAATGGAAGTGCTGAAGAAGAGCAAGCGCGCGACCGAATCGCGCGTTGCGCTGCTCGGCCCCGGAGACTGGTTCGGCGAGATGAGCATCGTCGATATTCAGCCGCGCTCGGCGACGGTCCGCGCTCTCGCGCCTTCGCGCCTTCTGCGCATCAGCGCCGCTGATCTCGATGCGCTCTATCGCTATGATCTCCGATCTTACTCGCTGATCGTGCTCAATTTGGCGCGCGAGCTGAGTCGTCGTCTGCGAGTGGCGGATGGGATTTTGGCTGACTTGATCTCCAATGTGCTCGATCATTACTTGGTGCGACCCGGCGCAAGTTGAAGCGAGCTCGAAGTCGACGGCCGAGCCGATCGG
>DASYCL010000309.1:0-7872 GCA_036500245.1 Polyangiaceae bacterium
ATTGGCGTGACGAACGTTCAGATGGCGATGGCTGCGGCTGCACTCGCCAACGGCGGCGAACTGATGGAGCCGATGCTCGTGCGCAAAGTAACGACCTCGACCGGCGAGGTCGTGCGCGAAGTGGCGCCGCACGTGCGCCGCCGAGTGGTGTCGAGAGAAGTCGCTCGCGCGGTCGCAGAGATGCTCGTCGCGGTGACCGAAGGTGAAGGCACCGGCGTCGAAGCCGCGATCGACGGCTACCGCGTCGCGGGCAAGACTGCCACCGCGCAAAAAACCGATCCGGCGACGGGTCGCTACTCGATCGACAAGTACATCGCGTCGTTCGTGGGCTTCGTTCCCGCGGAAAAACCGGTGGTTGCGATCGCGGTCACCGTCGACGAGCCGATGGTCGAGCACGCCGGTGGCGCGGTCGCGGCGCCAATCTTCCGGCACGTCGCGCAGATGGCGCTCAAGCTCTCGGGTCTCACACCCAAATCGACCGAACACACGGATGTCGCGTCGCTCGCGCGCACGCCCGATCCGGCGAACCTCACTTACGACGCATTGCGCGTGGCAGAAGGGAAGAAACCCGCGGTGCAAGAAGTCGTCCCCACTGGCGCGGTGCCCGCGGGCAAAGTGCGCATCCCGAACTTGACTGGCTCGCCCGCGCGCGAAGCCGTAAAGCAAATGTTCGAGCTCGGGCTCACTCCGCACCTCAAGGGCAGCGGGCTCATCGTGACTCAGCAGCCGCCGCCCGGTAGCGTCGTCGACAAAGCTTCCGAGGTCCTTTTGGTGCTCGAACCCGCGTCATGATGGCCCCGCACGCAAAAGATCAGCTCGGTGCCGGATTTCCGATTTCGGAACTGTTTCGCGTGCTTGCCGAGCAGGCTCCGCGCTTGGTTGGTGACGGCAGCGTGCGTTTGTTTGGGGTGCACCAGGACTCGCGGCGCGTCGAAGCGGGCGACTTATTCGTGGCACGGAACGGAGGCAAAGTCAGCGGCGCGTCGTTCGCGCTCGCTGCCGTCGAGCGCGGCGCGGCCGCGTTGCTCGTCGAGCGCGGCACGCCGCTGCCCGCCGTGTCGGTGCCGCTGATCGAAGTCGCTGACGCGCGGCGCAGCTCGGCGTTCGCGGCCGAAGCCGTTTACCGCAATCCGAGCCGTTCGCTCGCGCTCGTCGGCATCACCGGTACGAACGGCAAGACTACGACCAGCTGGCTCGTCGAGCGTGCGCTCGCCGGTGTCGGGCAAAAGCCGGCGCGGCTCGGTACGGTCGGATTTTCATTCGCCGGGCAAGAGCTCGACTCCGCGTTGACGACGCCGGAAGCCGACGACATTTCGCGCTACGCCGCGCGCGTGCGCGACGCAGGCGGGACGCACTTCGTGATGGAAGTGTCGAGCATCGCGCTCGTGCTGGAGCGTGTGAGCGCGCTCCACTTCGAAGTCGCCGCGTTCAGCAATTTGACCCAAGATCACCTCGATTTTCACGGATCCATGGCCGAATACGCGGCGGCCAAGGCGCGGCTCTTCACGGCTCTGTCGCCCGAAGTCTCCGTGCTCAACGTGGACGACGCATTCGGCGCCGAGCTCGCGGGTCGCGCGCGCGGCCGCGTGCTCCGCGTGAGCAAACACGCAGGTGCCGACGTGTTCGCGAAGCGCGTCACGGTCGATGCGCGGGGCATTCGCGGGGTGGTGGCGTCGCCGCGCGGCGACGTTGAGCTCGAATCGCGACTTGTCGGGCAGCACAACCTGGACAATTTGCTGCTCGCGCTCGGAGTGCTCGAAGGACTGGGGCTCGATCTCGCGGGCGCAGCAAGCGCGCTCGGTGCGGCGCCACAAGTTCCGGGGCGACTCGAGCGCTGTGACGACACTGGTGACGACGTCTTGGTGCTCGTCGATTACGCGCACACGCCGGATGCTCTCGAGCGCGTGCTCGACGCTGCGCGCAGCATGACCTCGGGACGCGTGCTCTGTGTGTTCGGTTGCGGCGGCGACCGCGATCCGAAAAAACGGCCGAAAATGGGCCGCGCCGTCGCTGAGCGCGCGGACTACGCCATCATCACGAACGACAATCCCCGTTCGGAAGATCCGCGCGCGATCGTGGGCGCGATCGAAGTCGCAGTGAAGCAAACCGGTGCGGCGTACGAAGTCGAGCTCGACCGAGCGAAGGCGGTCGAACGCGCAGTCTCGATGGCGGCAGCGGGCGACGTCGTGCTCCTCGCCGGCAAGGGTCACGAGCCGTACCAAATCATCGGCCAAGAGACGCACGAGTTCGACGATCGCGTCGAAGCGCGTCGCGCGCTCGCGTTCAGGCGCAACCGGAGGGCCAATGGCTAGCCTGATTCCGGAAAATCGCGCCGAGTTTTCGCTGGCCGAAGTCGCGCGCATCACAGGCGGCGAGCTCTGCGGCGCGGACGCGCATTGCGTCGGGGTGAGCACGGATTCGCGTGCGGATTTGCGCGGCCGACTCTTCGTTGCGCTGCGTGGCGAGCACTTCGACGGTCATGAATTCGTCGCGCAAGCGGCTTTGAAGGGCGCGCTCGGCGTGGTCGCAGAGCGGCCGATTTCCGGCGCAAATGTCGCCTCGGTTCAAGTGAGCTCGACGCTCGAAGCGCTCGGCGCGCTGGCAGCCGAACATCGCCGGCGCTGGGGCGGGCGCGTCGTGGCCGTCGCGGGCTCGGCGGGCAAGACCACGACGCGCAGCGCGATCAGCGCGGTCTTGAATCAAGTGCTGCCCGGTGCATTGCATTTTGCGGCTGGCAATCTGAACAACCTGATCGGCGTGCCGCTGGTGCTGCTCGGCTTGGAGAAAGAGCACGCGCTCGGCGTGGTCGAAATTGGCACGAACGCGCCCGGCGAAGTGCGCGCCTTATCGCGCATGGCAAACCCAAATCTAGCGCTGCTCACGCTGATCGGCATCGAGCACAGTGAAGGGCTGGGCGATCTCGACGGCATCGAGCACGAAGAAGGCGAGATTTGGGCGGGCCTTTCGCCGGACGGCGTCGCCATCTTCAACGCGGACGACGAGCGCGTCGCGCGCACCGTGCGAAATGCGCGAGTGCCGCGCACGCTCAGCTACGGCGTCGCGGATGGCGTAGATTATCGCCTTGTGTCGCGCAGCGCCGCGACGAACGGCGGCTCGCGGTTGCAAATCGAACGTCGCACTGACTTCGCAGAGGACTCGATCGCGATCGAAACGCCGCTGCTCGGCAATCCCGGCGCGTATGCCGCGCTCGCCGCGCTCGCGGCTGGAGAATGGGCGGCAGGGCACGCACTCGAATCGGAGCTCGTGTCGCGCGCGCTCGCCGCGTCCGGCGAACCCGGCCGACTCACTCCGATCGAGCTCGCGGACGGCACGGTCGTGCTCGACGACAGCTACAACTCGAATCCGGCGAGCGTGACGAGCTCGGTCTCGACTGCACGCGAAGTCGCGAATGCGCGCGCGGCGCGGCTCGTGCTCGTGATCGGCGAGATGCGAGAGCTCGGCGCGCTGTCGCACGCGCAGCATCGCGAAGTCGGAACCATGTTGAGCCAGAGCGGCGCCTCGCTGCTCGTCGCGGTCACGGGGGACGCGGCGTTGTTCGTGCCGCTCGCAGAGCGCGCCGGGCTTGCCGCGATTTTCGCGGAAAACGCCGAAAACGCGCTGGCTCTGCTGCTACCGAAGCTCGAGCCGCGCGATGTCGTTTTGGTCAAGGCTTCGCGCGGCGTGCGCGCGGAGTGGTTGGTGCGGGGGCTCGTCGAGGCTAAAGGGCGCGCCGCATGATTTACGAGTTCCTCTTCCCGCTCAGCCGCGAGTACTCGTGGGCCGGCGCGTTCAACGTGCTGCGCTACACGCCGTTTCGCGCGATCATGGCCACGATCACGGCGATGCTAATGTCGTTCTTGGTCGCGCCCTGGTTCATTCAAAAGCTGCGCGGCAAGCAGATCAGCCAAATCATCCGCGAAGAAGGCCCGGCTTCGCACTACGCCAAGCGCGGCACGCCGACCATGGGCGGTGCGTTGATCTTGCTTTCGGTCCTGGTGCCGACGGTACTTTGGGCGGACGTGCGCAACGTATTCGTGGTCGCGACGACGGCCGTGACCGCGGGCTACGGCGCGGTCGGCTTCCTCGACGACCGCTTGAAGATCGAAGGCAGCAACACGCGCGGTTTGCCTGGGCGCTACAAGCTGTTCGCGCAAATCCTGATCGGCGGCTTCGCGCTGAGCTATGTGTTCTTGAACACGCCATCCTTGCCGCCGGCGTGGATCGAGATGCGTGCGCGGCTCGCGATTCCGTTCCTCGCGTTCGCTAAACACCCGGTGTCGCTGCCGCTGCCGGTTTACCTGGTTTTTGCCTTGTTCGTGGTGGTCGCGATGAGCAACGCCGTGAACCTCACGGACGGCCTCGACGGGCTCGCGATTGGCCCGGTGATGATCAACGCGGGCGCTTATTTGGTTTGGGCCTATGTCGCCGGATCGATCCTCTTCGGTCGGCCGATCGCGCAGTACCTCGACATCGCGGGCATCCCCGAGATGTCCGAGCTCGCGGTGTTCTCGGCCGCGATGATCGGCGCGGGCATCGGCTTCCTTTGGTACAACACCTATCCCGCGCAAGTCTTCATGGGAGACGTGGGCTCACTCGCGCTTGGCGGCGGCCTCGGCATGCTCGCGGTGCTCACGAAGACGGAGCTCTTGAGCATCGTGCTCGGCGGCATCTTCGTAGTCGAAGCCGCGAGCGTGATCACGCAAGTCGTGAGCTTCAAGCTGTTCGGCAAGCGCGTGTTCCTGATGGCGCCGATTCACCATCACTTCGAAAAGAAGGGTTGGCCGGAGCCGCGCATCATCGTGCGCTTTTGGATCATCTCGATTTTGCTGGCGCTGGTCGCGCTCTCTTCACTGAAGCTACGCTGATGGAACTCAACGGAAAACGCGTGATCATGGTCGGGCTCGGCAAGAGCGGCATCGCCGCGGCCAAGCTATGCCGCGCGCGTGGCGCGAACGTGATCGGCACGGACAGCGCGAGCGCCGAAAAACTCGCGCCCGAAGTGCACGCGCTCGGCGTCGAGCTCGTGCTCGGCGGCCACGACGGCGTGGATTTCGAACGCGCGAACTTGATCGTGGTTTCGCCGGGAGTGCCAGAATTTGCTGCGCTCAAAGACGCGGGACTAGCGGGCGTCGAAGTGATCGGCGAACTCGAGCTCGCCGCGCGCTTCATCGACGCGCCGATCGTCGCGATCGGCGGCACCAATGGCAAGAGCACGACCACGACGTTGATCGCTGACATGTTTCAAGCTGCCAAGCTCGATACCTTCGTCGGCGGCAACCTCGGCACGCCAGCCGCGGAAGCGGTGGGCAAGCGTTTCGACGTTGTGGTGCTCGAAGTATCGAGTTTTCAAATGGAGCGCGTGCCGCGTTTTCAACCGCGCGTGAGCGTGCTGCTCAACATCAGCGAAGATCACCTCGATCGCTACCGGAGCTTCCTCGCGTACGCTGAAGCCAAGGGCAATGCATTCGCCAATCAATGCCCGGATGATTTCGCGGTCGTGCCGGAAGGTGACAGCGATTGTTTGACTCAGGCCAAGCGCGGCAAAGGGCAAATCGTGCGCTTCGGCAGCTACGGGGACTACGTCGTTTCGGGCCGCACCGTGGTCGAGACACGCAGCGGCGAAGTGTTCGACCTTTCGCGCTCCGCTCTCCACGGCCGGCACAACTTGGAAAACGCCGCAGCCGCGATCGCCGCGGCGCGCGCGCTCGACCTCGCGCCATCGGCGATTCGCCAAGCGCTCGCTGCATTCAAGCCATTGCCGCACCGGATGGCCCGCGTCGCGACTGTACGCGGCGTCAATTTTTACGACGATTCCAAGGGCACCAACGTCGGCGCCGCGGTGACCGCGCTCAGCGGCCTAGCCGAGGAACGCGGCGTGCTGATCGCCGGCGGTCGCGACAAACAGGGCAGCTACGAGCCACTCGTCGCGGCGCTCGAAGCAAAAGGTCGCGCCGTGATCGTGATCGGCGAAGCCGGCGAGCGCATCGCGAAAGCGGTCGGGCCGCGCGTGCCGCTGGCCTTCGCAAAGACCATGGAAGACGCGGTAAATCAGGCATTTTCTCGCGCAAAATCCGGGGACGCCGTGCTGCTCAGCCCGGCTTGCTCGAGCTTCGACATGTTCAAGAGCTACGCGGATCGCGGCGATCGTTTCGTCGAAGCGGTGACGCGGCTCGTTGCGACCGAACCCGAGGTGAAGCCATGAAATCGCTCCAAAGCTTGCTCGCTCGCAACACCGAGCGCGGCCCGGTCGATGTCGTACTCGCCGCCTTGGCGGTCGCGCTGCTCGGCTTCGGCGTCGTCATGGTCTACAGCGCGAGCGTGATCGAAGCGACCGTCGTCTTCCATGATCCACAATATTTCTTGAAGCGCCAGGGCGCGTACGCAGCGGCGGCGCTGGTGATGATCTTCGCGATCGCGCGCTTCGACTATCGCAAATTGCGGCGGCTCACTTATCCGATCATGGGCACCGTCACCGTGATGATGATCTTGAGCGTGATCGGCTTCGGTCACAGCGGCGGCGGCGCGGCACGCTGGCTCTCGCTCGGCCCGGTGCACATTCAGCCGTCCGAGGCCGCGAAGCTCGCGCTCGTGCTCTGGCTCGCGTACTCGCTCGAGAAGAAACGCGAGCGCGTCAAATCCTTCTCCATCGGCATGTTGCCGCACTTTTTGATGGCCGGACTCTTGATGATTCTGTGCCTCAAACAGCCCGATTTCGGCGGCGCTTCCGTGCTCCTTTTGCTCACGTTCACGCTGCTCTTCGTGGCTGGCGCGCGGCTCGGTTACTTGCTCGGCTTCGCCATGCTCGGCTCGGTGTTCGCGGTCTGGGCCGTGCGCTTCACGTCCTATCGCTGGGAGCGCATGCTCGCGTGGTTCAACATGAGCGAGCATCGCCAAGATCTCGCTTATCAGCCGTTTCAATCGGTGATGAGCTTCGGCTCGGGGAAATTCTGGGGGCTCGGGCTCGGCAAAGGGCTTCAGGTTTTGTATTTGCCCGAAGCGCACACCGATTTCATCTCCGCGATCATCGGTGAAGAGCTCGGTTTCATCGGCATCTTGACGCTGTGCGCGGTGTACCTCGTGATCGTCACGCGCGGCGTGCGCACGGCGCTGAACGCCGAAGACGAATATGGTTCGTACATCGCGTTCGGCATCTCGGTGCTGTTTGGCGTGCAAGCTTTGATCAACCTCGCGGTCGCGATGTCGATGCTGCCGACCAAGGGCCTCACGTTGCCGTTCGTCAGCTTCGGTGGTTCGTCGCTCTTGGTCTGCTCGGCGGCGATGGGCGTCTTACTGAGCATTTCCCGTAAATCCGAGGGTTCCGGTAACCAGCGCGTGGCCGCGCCGATGCTCGGCCCAGATCCCGAAGCGAGCGCGATGCTCGTCACCGAAGCGAACTTCACGCCGGACGAACCCGCGCCCAAGCCGAAACTTAAGCCACGCGCGCCCGTCGCGTCTAAAGAGGCGTTGTCTTGAGCCAAGGCACGCTCCTCTTTGCCGGCGGCGGCACGGGCGGCCACGTCTACCCGATGATCGCTGTGGCGGATGCGGTGCGAGAGCTCTCGCCCGAGCTCCGGCTCGTGTTCGTCGGCGCCGAGCGCGGCATGGAAACGCGCGTCGTGCCGGAGCGCGGCTACGAGCTCGAGTTGATGCAGGTGCTGCCGATTCGCGGTGGCGGTTTCGGTGCAGCAGCTCGCGGCGTGGCACGCGCTGCTGCGCTCGTTCCGGAGGCGCGCACCCTGGTCAAGCGTCTGGCACCAAGTGCGGTGTTCTCGATTGGCGGTTATGCCGCCGGCCCGGTTTCGCTGGCCGCGCGCACGCTCGGCATTCCGGTCGCGCTGATGGAACCGAACAGCGTGATCGGCCTAGCCAATC
>DASYCL010000310.1:0-1883 GCA_036500245.1 Polyangiaceae bacterium
CGGTGGAGGAGAAGCCGCACTGCGGCGAGAGGCAGAGCTGGTCGAGGTCGACGAAGCGGCTCGCCTGCTCGATCCGGCGCGCGAGCTCGTCCTTGCGCTCGAGCTCGAGCGGCGCGGAAAAATCCCCTGCCCCGATGCGCAGCGCCTTCGCCGACAACGCCGCCACCGGCTTACCCACGAGCCACATGCCGAGCAGCACGGAGAGCAGCGCGGAGACCGCGGCGAGCACCAGCGTGGTGAGCACGGTCTCGGCGATCGTCTTGCGAACGTAGGCGTTTTGCGCGGCGAACGTCTCGCACAGCGAGATCGCTCCGGTGGGCGGCGCCGCCGTGTCGAGCGTCGCGTAAATGCAGCGACCGCGTTCGCGATCGACCGGGACGTCGGCGAACGTGAGCGTGCCGTTCGGCGCGAGCCGCTCGAGCTTCGCGTCGATTGCGGCGTTGGCCGGGTCGCCGAATGCGTGCCAGTGAATATGGAACTTGTCGGTGCGTAAGCCGAGTTCGTCGATCATGGCGATGGCGCGATTCGGTCCGTCGCTGCGCCAAACCGCGAGCGCCGCGCGTGCCAATACTTGCGCCATCACTTCGTGGTCGCTCACGCGATCGGACTCGAACAAACCGACCTCGCGCTGGACGCGCAAAAACCCATTCGAACCCAGCACCAACGAGATGCTGAGGATGAACATCACCGTGAGCTTCGAGACGATCTTCATGGCCCGCTCGCGCGATTGATGCGAGCAAGATGGCACGGGCAGTTCGGGAGTGTTAGCCCAAAGCCGGCGTCGAGCGTGAATGGCTGATTTCACGCCCGTATCATTTGGACACGCCGAGACAGAGAGGCTCACCACCAACCGAGGTGCCCGTGCAGGCGTTCGGACAAGCGCATAAAAAGGGAGCGACCGGGAACACCCCGCGGAGTTGGTGCTCGAATGAGCAAGCGGCAACTCGCGGGATGCGTTGCCTACTGAGTTGCGAGCACGAAACGCGGGCGGCACGCCGTCGGCCCTGAAAAACCGCTGGCACAGACGCTGCACACGAGCGTTCCGAAGGCGAAAGCTCGAATGGATCGAGCGCGCCGGAGGAAGGACGTCGTGTCATGTCGCTCTCGTCGCTTCGAGTGCGGCGCTTTGTCCGCGCCGGAATTGTAACCCTCATGGTTTATACTGTCGCGTGCTTTGCGCCGGCATGTTTGGATCGCAAAGTCGTGCCGAGTGAGCCAGCTTCGAGCGAGATCTTGATCGATCAAGTGAGGCAGTCGCTGGTCACGAAGATCGATCTTTTGTTCATGGTCGACAATTCGGCGTCGATGGCGGACAAACAACAAATCCTCGAAACCGCCGTACCCGTTTTGGTCAAGCGCTTGGTCACGCCGATTTGCGTCGATCCGACGACACGCGCGCCGGTCGGCGGCAATGCGAACGCGAATGGCAATTGCGCGAGCGGACAACCCGAGTTCCGACCGGTGCAGGACATTCACATCGGTATCGTGACTTCGAGCTTGGGCTCGCATGGCGCCGCCCACTCTTCGTGCGCGGCCGCACCGCCCAGCGCCAACAGCGACAACCCCGTGAACGACAGCGCGCATTTGCTCGGCACGATTCGCGGTCAAGTCGCCGATGCCGGCATCGACACCGATCCGACGGCGGTGTTTCCGCTGGCGAACACTTGGAACAACAGCGGCTTTTTGGCTTGGGATCCAGGCCAAAAGGACGTGCCGACCGGGGCGAAGGACCCGGATGCGTTTGCCGCGGCGTTCGGGCAAATGATTCACGCCACGGGTCAAGTCGGCTGCGGCTACGAAGCCCAGCTCGAGAGTTGGTATCGCTTTCTGATCGATCCCGAGCCGCCCGTGAACGTGACGGAGAACAGCGACCAGAAGACGGT
>DASYCL010000311.1:0-3195 GCA_036500245.1 Polyangiaceae bacterium
CCGAAGTCGAAGTGGCGCTCAATCCACGCATCGCAACCGCGCTCTTCGCGCTCGGCGTCGAGCTCGTCGCGTACGGCGGTAAAGGCACGCCGCACGTGCTCGTCGATCAAGACGACACCGGTCGTTATCGCGTGCGCATTGCGCCGGGCGCCCGGCGCGACGGCGAAGATTTGATTTTGATCGCCCGCGGCGTGATCGAACCGACACTGATTTGTCTGCGCGCGGTGGCGCGAATTTCGGGCGTCGCGCTGGTTTGGGACGAAGCCGCGTCGAATCTCTGCTTCGCCTTCCCCGAGCAAGCCAAAGCCCAGCGCAAAGCGGACAGCGTCGGTTAGGCATGGCTTGAGAGGGCCTTGTAGCGCCTGCGCTTCTCTCGTGCCTTGCGGCAATTGGGATGTTTTTGGCGCTGCTTGCACAGCGCTTGGCCGCTCGCGCGTCGGGCGACGCGACGGGCGCCTGTTCGGTCAGCTTTAACGTGGCCGCCCTTCTTTCGAAAGCCGGGATCAGCCCGGCGAATCAGTAGCTTTGTTTTATTTCCGGGCAGGGGAGCCCAGGCGTTTCGCGCGCGCTCGGGCGCGAAAGAAGAAGCGAGGTGTTGAACAGTATTGTGCTCCGAAAACCTTCGCATGCCGGCTCTTGCGAGCGCGCGGGAGGGCGCGTATGGACGCTCGCATGTCAGAAGCCGAGCTTTCCGCGCTGATCGAGCAAGCGTACGCCGACCGATCGCTGCTCGCCAAACCCGAGTACAAGTCCGCAGTCGAACAGGTCCTGAGCGATCTCGATCAAGGCAAGCTGCGCGTCGCGACTCAAGATGCGCCCGGCAAATGGACCACGCACGCTTGGATCAAACAAGCCGTGCTCCTCTACTTCGGCATCACGAAGATGGAGAAGATGGAAGTCGGGCCGTTCGAATTTTACGACAAGATCCCGCTCAAGAAGAATCTCGATAAGTTCGGCGTGCGCGTCGTGCCGCCGGGCACCGTGCGTTACGGTTCGTTCATCGAAGCGGGCGCGATCGTGATGCCAGGTTACGTGAACATCGGCGCGTATGTTGGATCGGGCACGATGGTCGACACTTGGGCGACCGTCGGCTCCTGCGCGCAAGTCGGTAAAGATTGTCATTTGTCGGGCGGCGTCGGCTTGGGTGGCGTGCTCGAGCCGCCGGGAGCACAACCGGTGATCGTCGAAGACGGCTGCTTCATCGGTTCGCGCGCGATCGTTGTCGAAGGCATGTTGGTCGAGCGCGAAGCCGTGATCGGCGCGGGCGTCGCGCTGACCGCGTCGACCGCAATCATCGACGTCACGGGCGCGGAGCCGGTCGAATATCGCGGTCGCGTGCCGGCGCGCAGCGTCGTGATTCCAGGCATGCGCACGAAGCAATTCGCGGCCGGTGAATATCAAATCGGCTGCGCCTTGATCATCGGCCAGCGCAAAGAGAGCACCGATCGCAAAACCAGCTTGAATTCAGCCTTGCGCGACTTCAACGTGTCGGTCTGATGTCACTCGCCGAGACCCTACTCTGGCTCTGCAAAATCCCGTCACCCATCGGTGAAGAGCGCGAGCTCTGCGATCGCGTGGCGGAGCGTCTATCGCGCGTGGCGCTCGCAGCGCCGATTCGCCGTTACGGTGAGTCGATCGTGGTGCCGCTCACGCGCGGGCGCGGTGGCCCGCACGTCGCGCTCGCGGGGCATTTGGACGTCGTGCGCACCGTGCACGACGCGCCCGCACGAATCGAAGGCGACAAACTCTACGGCGCAGGCGCGGCGGACATGAAGAGCGGGCTCGCAT
Organism: Polyangiaceae bacterium; assembly: GCA_036500245.1. Taxonomy (GTDB): domain Bacteria; phylum Myxococcota_A; class Polyangia; order Polyangiales; family Polyangiaceae; genus PMG-095. The sequence continues at coordinate 1,789 of DASYCL010000311.1, forward strand.
TGATGCTGGAGCTCGCCGAAAATCCCGATCGCCCCGCGGTCGATCTCACGCTCGTGTTTTACGCGCGTGAAGAAGGACCTTTCGCCGAAAATGAGCTCGGCCCGGTGCTCGACCAAGATCCCGAGCTCAGCCATGTCAGCGTCGCGGTCGCGCTCGAACCGAGTGACAACAAACTCCAGCTCGGCTGCGGCGGATCGCTGCACGCGACCGCGCGCTTTCGCGGCCGCACCTCGCACAGCGCGCGCCCTTGGCAAGGCGAAAACGCGATTCAGAAGGCAGCAGGATTATTGGCTCGCCTAGCCGCGGAAGTTCCACAATCGCACGTGATAGACGGCCTCGAATGGCGCAGCGTGATCAGCGCGACCATGGCCAGTGGCGGCCGCGGACGCAACGTGATTCCGGATCTATTCGAGCTCAATTTGAACCATCGCTTCGCGCCGGACACGAGCGCAGAACAAGCGCAAGACTACGTGCGCCGCTTGGTCGACGGCGAAGCCGAGCTCGAATTCAGCGACGTGTCGCCCTCGGCACCGCCGCTGCGCACGCACCCGCTCGTGCGCGCGCTGGCCGAAAGCGGCGTCGTCACGGTCGAGCCGAAACAAGCTTGGACGGACGTGGCGCGCTTTGCCGCGCTTGGCATTCCTGCAGTCAATTTCGGACCCGGCACCAACGCCCAAGCGCACCAAAGAAACGAATGGACCGAGCTCCCGCTACTCGACATCGGGCGCGACATTCTGCGCCGTTGGCTCGATAAGGTCGCGCAAAGCCCGCGCACGTGACACGCTTCCGCACATGACGCGCACGGCACCCGCCGAGCTCGGCAAGCTCGAAACCGCGAGTCCGAACGCGGGCATCGCGACGACGAATGTGCTGCGTTATCGCGACGGCCACGGCGAACCGATCCGCGACGCGATCGCCGTCGAAGAGCCGCTCGAGATCCGCATTTCGGGCGACCCATTGCTGGTCACGATGCGCACGCCGGGTCACGATCACGAGCTCTGCGCCGGGCTCTTGCTCGCCGAAGGCATGATCGGAAATCGCACGGATCTGTCGAGCATCGTTCATTGCGGCAAGGTCGGCGAAGCGGGCTACGGCAACACGCTCGACGTAACGCTCGCGCCCGGCGTGACGATCGACGAAAGTCGTTTCGAAGCGCGGCGCGGCACCACGCTGAACGCCGCCTGCGGCGTCTGCGGACGACGCACGATCGACGATCTGATGCGCGATCTGCAGCCGCTCGGCGAAGGCCCGCGTTTTCACGCTTCGACCTTGGTCGCGCTCACCGACGAACTCCGAAAGCAGCAGCCCAATTTCGATCGCACCGGTGGTTTGCACGCGGCGGGAATCGCGGCGCAGGGCGGCGCGTGTCGCGTCGTGCGCGAAGACATCGGCCGTCACAACGCGACG